>JADFNE010000007.1 GCA_022563535.1 Myxococcales bacterium | reverse complement strand
TTCGCCCCCAGAACATGTCCCAGTCCACGTAGACGCCATTGGGCAGGTTGCTGTCCTTGATACTGCAGCGCTGATAGCGCCTCCACACTCTTCTCGCTCCCAAGCCTACGATCCCCGCGACGATCGCGTACTCGATGCCTCCGATGAGCCATTCCATCAGCCGATCTCCTCGCAGATGTTGAGAACCTTGCGCGCGTCGAGGTCGTGCTCAAGCTGCTGCCGCCCTCCGCCGTCGAGAATCATCCCCCGCAGCCGCCGCACTTCCTTGACGAGCGCGAGCAGCGCGCCGCGGTACGTCTCGGCCGCGTTGCTCTTGGCCAGCTGCTCGATCTCGTCGAGCGTGGCGTCGGTGAGGGGCTTGGTCTGGCTCATGCAGTACCTCCTGCTGCCAGCGGTGGGAGTCCATCTTCCCGATGCCAAAATCCCCCAAGCTTTCACGATGTAAGCTTGGTCCCCCATGCTTGAACTGCTCAGGAATCAGCGCCCCGAGCTTGATCGCTACTTTAGACGTTCCACCAACTGTTGGATTTCCTCGGTCACGGAGAGGAACTGGACCGCAAATCCGCGCGGCGTGAAACGAACCACCCTGGCACTTACGGTAATCGGTTCTTCTTGCTCAGGTGGTGTGAGATTGATCAAGACGATCGCTCCCGCCGGTGGAAGAACCGCCGAACACGCCAAGAGCGCCCCGGTGAGCGAGATGTCGACCAGTACCGCCTCGTGCCGCCGTAGGCCCGTCCGATACAAGACAGAGAAGCTGACCATCTTGCGAGCCGCAGCGCGACTTTCGTCATCGCCCATGACTCCCTCCCGGCTCAAGAGTCCAGCGGTCGCGTCCATCTATCGCCGCTATTCCCCTCCGTTCCGGACTCTAATACAAGAGCGACGCCCGACGCCGTACCGCACGCACGCCTGAAAATCTACGGCAGACGCTGGGCGTCGCTCAGGAATCTCTCGCGCTCTCCCGGTTCGCCCACTCAAGCTGGTTCACTCCAACGCACCGTCCCGCTCTGCGATGCGCTATCGCCGAGCACGCCCCCGGGTTCGGCTTGCCGCTGGGGTCCGGCAAAGGCCTGTGATTTTATCGGTTTCAAGCGCATTAAGCCAGGCGCGCTGCGTTCGGCAGACCGCTTGAAAGACGGAACATTTCTGGCCTGCGTCACAGGTAAGACTGCCCAGCGGGCATCCTTGCAACGGGAGCGGTCCCTCGACCGCCTCGACGACATCGCGGAGCGAGGTCTGCTCCGGGTCGCGCGCTGGCCCGCCACGGCCGACAGCCTTCGGGCTGGAGGACCGAGTACGCAGTTCAAACGCGGTAGGCGGACTGCGGATCGCCCCCACGTCGAGCTCAGCGCCATTTCCACGAGCGTCTAGGCGCAGCTATGGCGCTAAACGCCGGCCTTCACCACACTCCTGGCATGGGGAGGGAGGATCGCTATGAGATGGTTCTTCCGTCTGGGTGCCGCGCGGCGAGCACACGCGCTGGCGCTGCCGGGAGTTCTGCTGGCGCTCGTCGCAGCACTGCTTCCCTTGTCCTCTCTTGCGAGTGCGGTTACCCCGTTGGATTCGGCTTCCGTCTCGTCCGACGTGACCGTCGTGCTCTCGGCGACGAACTTTGACGACGAGATCGTAGCGGTCGACAACCTGATGGGGGGGGTGGGGACCGCTACGCTCGGCACCCTGCCGGCAAGCGCAGACCTGGTCGCTTACCACCTCCTGGGCAACGGCGACCAGCTCTTCTCTCTAGATACGACCGTGACGCTATCGGGTCCACTTACGGCGGAGCCCGGAGACGTGGTTCGCTACGACGGCTCCAGCTACACGCTCGAGTTCGACGCCAGCGCCAACAGTGTTCCGAGTGGAGTCATCACGGACGCCGTCAGCCGGGAATCAAGCGGAAATCTTCTGCTCTCGTTCGACACGACGGTCGACCTGGGCTCCTTCACGGTGGATGACGAGGATCTCGTAGCATTCGATGGTGTGGGCTTCAGCCTCGTCTTCGACGGCTCCGCTGCAGGCGTTTCTCAAGCGCTGGATCTGGACGGGGTGGACGACCTCGGCAACGGAAACCTGGGGCTCTCCTTCGACGGCAGCGGGCAGCTGGGGGGAGTCGACTTCGACGACGAGGACGTGCTCGAATACGACTCGAGCGGTCCGACCTGGTTGCTTGCCTACGATGGCTCAGCGGAACACGCCGAGTGGGTTCCTGCCGACCTCGATGCCGTATTCGTGCCTGAGCCCTCGACGCAACTAACGATCGCGGTGGGCGCGGCGTTTCTCGCCCTGATCGGCCGTGACCGTATCCGGCGAAATTCATGCAACCGGAAGGGGTGACCGCAGCAGGCTGCCCCGGTTGCCTCGTCAGCGCAGAGCGGCTTCTCGCATCCTAAATGGAGACAATAGATGATAGGAGATAGGGAAATGCGACTCATCCACAAACTCATTCTGTTCGTCGGCGCTCTTGCCCTTTCTTCGCCCGCCTTGGCGGTGGATGGCGTGATCGAGATCAATCAAGCGAAGGCACTCGCGGGTGGCGTGACGCCGAGCGATACACCGGGCTTCCCGGTGACGATCGACCAAGCTGGCAGCTACCGTTTGACGGGGAATCTCATGGTCTCCAACGCGAACGAATCCGGTATCGAGCTGACCTCCGGCTTCTCTCCTGTCACCCTTGACCTCAACGGCTTCGAGGTTGTCGGGCCGACGTCTTGTACGGGGATCGGCAGCGCAATCAGCTGCACCCCTTTGGGATCTGGTGTCGGAATCGAAGGCCTGCCTGGTAGGGGCAATTTCGCGAAAATAAGGAACGGTACCGTGCGCGGTTTTCCGGACGGTGGAGTCGCCGTGTCCGCTTGGTCCGAACTCGATGGACTCCTCGTGACTTCCAATGGTCAGACTGGGATTAAAGTTGACGGAGGTAGTCAGGTTCGCAACTGCCAAAGCATTAGGAATGGGGGTGCGGGGCTTGATGGCGGCCCGGCTAACGTCCTGACCCACAACGTGATCTTTGAAAACGGCTCGACCGGCATTAGCCCGGAGACGTCTTCACTGATCGCCTTCAATACCGTCTATCGCAATGGTCTCAACGGCGTGAATGGGTGCAACGCATGCAACGTGGTCGAGAACACCATCTACTTGAATGAGGGTGACGGGGTCGACTTCACCGTGGGACACGGTCTCGTTCGCGGAAACACCGTTATCGACAACGCCGGCCGCCAACTCGATCTCAACGGGTCGGTCGGATACCGGGAAAACGTGATCAACGGTGTCCAGACCGTGAACAATGGAGCCGACCTCGGGGGCAATCTGTGCAACCTCGGCTCCTGTCCCTAGGGCAGATCCCACCAGACCGCCGCAACCGGCCTGCCTCCCCTCACCACCTTGGGGTGAGCCCCTCGGATAGAACTTGTCTAGAATGAAATGGCGGCTCTCCGAACTATCCACCCTACCGCTCAAGCAGCTCGGCGAACTCAACAACCACACCCGGACGTGATCTCAGCCAGCGCCGGAACGATGCCGCGTGATCGTCACTGCTCACTTGATCCCAATCCGAAACAAGTAGACGATTGCCATTCCGCTGCAGCAAACCTGCAACTACGAAAGCATCAATTAGACCCCCGACTCGTTCGCTGGGATACCGCAGCGCAAGCGCCCACTCGTCGATGGACACGTCCGAAACGTCTTCAGTGCCACGAGTATCGACCACGAACTCAAGCAGCATTGCTCGAAGACCGACGGCGGCAACTGGTGGCAGGTCGAAGGCTTCTGCCAATCGCATCACCTTTGGGTCTTGTTCAGGTCTTTCGTGTTCCAGTTTACTTCCCCTCTCCCTTCTCCCAGGGCACCACGCCGAAGACGCTCGCAGAATACCACGATTGAGATGGATGGAAGCGCTAGCCAGTCCGACTGCAAGCTCGTATTATACAGCGCCTTTCGCAGCGTCCCGCGCCACCTCGAACCAGGTACCGAGACCAATCCCGCGACAGGATCCCGCCTCACCGAAGAGTGCCGTGGCCGTGTGGTGCTTGCGGCCTTGATGGGAGAGTTCCCACGCGACAACCACGCAGCGCTCGCCCACGGATATTTCTCCCATGAGAGCGACTTGAAGCTCGCCCAACAGTACTACTCCTTGTGCCGGTTGGACAAAGGAGAAGGCTCCTGGGCAATCGAGAGCTGCCCACAAGAACTCTGGAGCAACCACATCTTTCACAGAGGCAAGGGACGAATCAGGAATCCACGGGGATGCGACTAGATCGCGTCCTTCGACGGGGCCAGGAAAGATGCCGAGCCCATCGCCTGGATCACGGTGAGGGCCACAGACGAAACAGGATGGGAACCAATGAGATTCGAACCCACGAAACCGGCGAGATGCTGCGCCCGCTTCTTCGTAGCTCGGCGACTCGATGGGCTCGATCTCGATGCTTGCGGGCCGCGCTTCCGCGATGAGAGTTTCGTCGTCGAAAAGCGCGACGCTTCCTCCTGCGCGTCGCACCTCCAAGTTCGTGCTAAGTGGCGGGGGTACGTGCAGCCGCACTGCAGCGGCACAGTCAATGAACTGCGCGAGGAGCCCGCAGACGTAACCACCGTTGCCCGATTCCGGCGGTCCATGGAACCGCCGATCGATGAGAAGAGTCTCGGTCTTCAACGGTTCCCTCACACAGTCGCGCCTGCGCAGTATCTAACGGCCCGGCGATAAGCGGCACCGAATAGCGCCTCCGAGATCGCCGACCCTGAAAAGGTTGACGCCAGAACGGTACAGCTGCCATTTGAATCGCGCTATTCAGCGCCCGCTTCACCGCTCGACTCATCGAGTGGCTGAACAACAAGTGTCAATCCAAGTCCTCTGGCCGCCTCTCGCATTGCCTGGCCACCCGTTTCGGTGAATACCACAGTTTCCGCGACGCGGGCTCCGGCGCGCTTGGCAAAGAATGTGTAAACGAGAGCCTGACCGATGACCTCCGGTGTTAGGTCGGCCTTGGCTTCGCACATGACAACCTCTTGGTCGGTGAGCGGGGAGCTTCGGGCTGCCTGCTTGCCAGGGCGCTCAACCCCAGATTCAGAAGTGTTTGGGAACCATACAGCGTCCGCAAACTTTCCTTCGAGGTGGTACTCCCAGACGAGAACGCCTTGAGCGTTGTGCTGCTCATGCCACCACCGTCGAATGAGCGCCTGTTCGCAAGGGTTACCGTTGGACACGCTGTCTTGGAGGTACGTTGGCAAGAGCATTCTCCTGGTCGCCTAACGGATCGGCGTTATGCGGCGAGACCCAAGTTCTAGTCCGGAGAGGGTGGCGAGAACCTCGCAGCATCGATGATCGACCAGAGATGGACAAGCCAGCCAAGCAGAACGAACCAGAGGGCCGCTGCGAGAACGAACTGGACAATGGCTATGCCAAGCCGGCCTTGGAGCAGCTGGCCCAAGCCTGGGATAAAGAAGCTGCAGAGTGCAGCAAGAACGTTTCCACCCGAGCCTTGAACTGCCACGGCACCCTCCGAGATTCGTCCGCGCTTGCTCGCCGTCCAACGGATCGGCGTTGACCGGCGTGGAATAGCGCCGCCGACTCATCCGACCCTGAAAAGGTTGACGCCAGAACGGTACAGCGGGTAGTTGAATCGCGCTATTCCACGTCCGGTTCAACGGCTGGTTGGGCGGCGGACGAGCTCGCACCTTGCGCATCGGGACTGGAGATGTGTTGCAGTTCAAACTTGAGGCTAGACGACGACATCACCGGAACATCAGAGAGATGAGAAACAACGCTGCGAGCACAACTGCAGCTCCGATAAGTTGTCCTCTGCTGTATGCCTTACCCATTGCCGGTGTCGGTGCTTTCCGTTTGACAGCTACGCCGATTTCGGTAGGGACCTGCTTTACTCGAACAGCGAAGTCGAGCACTTCCTCGAGTGTGCGAATACGGAGAATGCCGAGTCCAGCGACGGCTTCGGTGAGCTCTGCGCTGGTGACTTCTCTGAAGGGAACATGCCAATCGTTGAAGTGAAGGGCATCGCCGGAGAACTCAAGCACGCCCCCCCGTTCGTGCGCGGGTGTGTCGAGTGCGGGGATCGCAGGCGCGTCAGAGGTTTTATATCGCCAACAGTTCGCTCGAATCGGCTTGCTTGCCATGACGCCTTCATCCTCCGTACCGCCGGCGTTGAGCCGATGGGCCCGCCACCGTGGCGAGGCGAAGAACCCAAGCCGATTGCCAGACATTACCAAAGGTCTATTGGAACTTCGCGGAGCCATGTCGGCTGCAACGCCGTGTTATACGGCGAGCACGCCCTGGAGCGGTTCGCGGCGTACTCATATTTTGATGCACTGCATACTTGAAGCTAGGTGGCAGCTCTCTTGAGGTGAAGACTTGTGCGACTCACCCAGACGAAGATACGTATGCCAGCGGATGTACCTGATTGAAATTGAATTCTGCAATCCCAACCCCTGGGATAGAAGGCGACGATCACTGACTCAAGGCAGCTGACGCTTTGAACTTCGGCGTCATGCGAAACGAAAACTTCTTCGCACCGAGCCTGAGGGTCGTCCGGATAGCACGACTTGAGAGTTTCGCCGGTCTGGGCAGCGAGATCCGCAAGTTCGCGGATAGTCACCTCCGCAGTTCGACGGGAAAACTGATCCCAGTATTGCCAAGATGCCTCAGCCAAACCGAGAACGATCAGGACCACGGAGGCGGAGACAACAACTTGCCGCGATCGGGGAGACATGCCTGCCGCCGTATAACGGATCGGCGTTAACCGGCGTGGAATTGTGCCACCAGACTTGCCGAGCCTTAAAAGGTTGATGCCAAAGGGTACAGCGGGCAGTTGAATCGCGCTATTCCACGTCTGAACTTCCCCTGAAAAATGGACACCCAGATAAGGGCCTACAATGGCCCATCGAGGTGACCCATGGGAACGAAGACCACACGAGTTCGCAGGAACTTCACTCCAGAGTTCAAGAGAGACGCCGTGCGTTTGTTGCGCGGAGGCCGGAGTGTCACAGACGTTGCCGAGAGCCTTGGAATTGCGCGAAGTCTCTTGCAGCGATGGCGAGAGCAGATCGAAGCCAGTTCAGATGAAGCGTTTCCGGGGCGAGGCAAGCAGACCGGGGATCAAGAGGAGCTCCGAAAGCTAAAGCAGAAGCTCCGGGACGTGACCGAGGAGCGGAACATTTTAAAAAAAGCGTTGGCATACTTCGCGGACGACCAGAAGTGAAGTTCCGGTTCATGCAGAATCATCGGGAGACCTTCCGGGTCGGCATGATGTGCAAGGTCCTCAAGGTCTCCCGCAGTGGGTTCTACGCCTGGTGTCGGCGGGGGCCAAGCGAGCGAGAGCAAGAGGACCAAGTGCTGGCTGAGGAGATCCACGAGATCCATCGTGCCAATCGTCGCGCGTATGGATCGCCTCGGATCTACAGAGCCTTGCGTTTGAGGGGGCGCGACTGTGGGAGACATCGAGTGGCCCGCATCATGCGCTTAGAGGGCATTCAGGGATGTTCCAAGCAGCGATTCTATCGAACAGCGACTACTTCGCTCGGAACGCAAGGCGGCCCCGGATCTACTCGAACGGAACTTCGAGGTCGATGCTCCCAACACAGCTTGGGTTGGCGACATTACGCAAGTTCGCACACGTGAAGGTTGGCTCTTCCTGGCAGTGATCCTCGACCTCTACTCGCGCAAGGTCGTGGGCTACGCGACCTCGCATCAACCCCGCGCAGAGCTTGCCCTGGAGGCGCTCACCATGGCCTATGAGACTAGGAAGCCCAAACCTGGGCTGATCCATCATACGGATCGAGGAACGCAGTACGGTAGTGAAAAATACAAAGATCAAATCGACCGATACGAGATGCGTCAAAGCATGAGCCGCCCAGGCAAGTGCGGAGACAACGCGGTCGCAGAGAGCTTCTTCCGCACAATCAAGACCGAATCGCTTTACCACATGGACTTCGAAAGCAGAGAACAAGCCAGGCTCGAGATCTTCGATTACATCGAGGGGTTCTACAATCGAACGCGAATGCACTCGACGCTGGACTACCAATCACCGGAGGAGTATGAGAGACTAAGTGCCGCTTAACCCTGTGTCCGTTTTATCCGGGGAAGATCCGTCTGCTTCATCGGCTTGTTAGCCGGCACGCGCCCTAAATTTGACTCCCCGCTAGTACCGTCCGGATCTTCTCGACCGTCTCGTAGTAGCGTGCGAATACTTGAAGATTGGAGAACGCATCCTCACGATCGACTGCTGGTGGGGCTTGGCTTGGATGTCCTAGTTCATTCCGCTGAACTCGGAGGAGATCGTAGACCGCAAGGATTGAAACCTGGGCGTTGTTTGGAAACTGATCCAAGGCACGGACCGCCGGTTGCTGGAACTTCGCTGCGATCCAATCGAGCTTTGGCTTCATCGGAAATCGCTCGTAGATCTGAGTGAACTGAGTTCGCTCGCCAGCATCCGCCAACGATTTGACAACAGATTCGGACAGCAGAAGGAACACGCGTTCGGCCGCGATACCGAGCATCACCGCCGACGATACGAGGTTTCCTCGTCTGAACGTCGCCAAGCTCTCGGCGAGATAGGACCGAACAGTAGGATCGAAGTGCGGAACGCGCTGAACGATTCGGTCTAGATAGCGGTCCGGGTCGTGAGGGTGCGCGGGTTCGGCGGCGAGGACGGCGCGGCCATACTCCGTGACGTGGAAAAAAGGCAAGTTCATGTTGCTGGAATTCATGCCCGGAGCAAGAATTCCCTCAACGAGGAGCTGCCAAAATGCCTCCTGAATTGCGAACGCAAGGACACCTGGGTTCTGATGGCCTATGTAGTCCACGAAGGGCGCGTACGTTTTGCCAGAGATATCGAGCTGGCCTTGTTGCTGATCGGCCACGATTGCGTCAAGTAGGATCTGGCGCGCCGCACGAATGCTCGGGTTGGCACACTCGAATGGTGTGGGCATGCGATCTCCCGTGCCGGCTAACTAGTTTTTAACCAACCATCAGTCTGGTCGTGTCATCCCGCGACGTCGCGCCATGAATAACAGAACACCACATTCGGGAGCCATGTCGAATCAATTGTGTTTGCCGCGACTTGCGCGATTCTCATCAATCGCTCCCCAGCTGTTATTCAAGCGAAAATGCGCCGGATATCATTCTAGGGTCGCTCAACAAAGCGAGTTTGATCCGCAAGCTTACTGGGAAGCTTACTGGTCACGAATTGATCGGAAGTTTCACGGCACCGCAATGTGGAGTCGTGGAAAATTCATGAGCAAACATGGCGCGTTGCGGTAGCCAAGAATGGCACGCCGGGAGGGATTCGAACCCCCGACCCTCAGGTTCGAAGCCTGATGCTCTATCCAGCTGAGCTACCGGCGCGCATTTGCTGCTTGGCTTTACGGGCACGATCGCTCGCGCCTACGTCCACCTTTGCAGCGTGGGTCGCGGCCGGGAGCCGCGCCCAGAACCTGGGTCGCAGGGTTGATACCGGACGCGCAGTCGAGTTGCCAGAGGGAAGCTTCACGAGCCCGCCCTGGTGGATCTGAAGGACAGAGCGCGGGGGCACGGAATTTAGACTCACCCTCGAGCGCGGCCGGGAGCGGAATCATGCTCTTGCCTCGCGTGTTACTTCGCTACTCGATGTCTGCTTCAGGTGATCGCTTCGGGGACCTCGCCGCCACTTTCTCGCATCGCGTCGATGCTCCAGATCCCCGGTCCCTGGGAAGCGATGGCCAAAAAAACGAAGCAATAGAGAACTGCGAGTTCACCGTCATTCACTATGGGAAGTACGTGATTGGTTCCGTGAGCCGTCCAATAGGCGGCGGCCATCAAACCGGAACACAGGAACGCGGCCCATCGGGTCAGCAACCCGACCGCGATTAGCGCACCGCCGACGAGCTCGATCGAACCCGCGACGTATTTGACCATGGCGGGAATTTCCCAACCCGCCGGGGGGAAGTTGAACAACTTTTGCATGCCGTGCCAAAAGAAGAGAAACCCGACGATGATTCGCAGCAAGGCATAGGTGTGACTTTCGTATTTCGTCATGAATGACGCCAAGGTTTTTCCTCCAGGAATTTCATCAGGACGTTGAATCGTAATTAGATCAATCACTGCGGTCGCCCAGGACTAGACACCAGGTGATCGAAGGTGGTTTCATGTGTGTGTGGGGGGGTGGCCTCTCTTTTTTTGAGATCAGGCCGTGTTCAGTTCGCGGTGTTCGATGGTTCGCACGCTGCGCACTATCGGGACAAAGTATTCGTTTCGCATGTCCCAAGGAACGCCGAGCGCGTTCAAGATGAGGCGCTTGGTGGCCTGGCGGCACGTCATTCCTTTTTCTACGGCGTGGATGGTGCGAGTAGAGATGCCCGCTCTTCGTGCGAGTTGACTCTGTGTCCAACCAAGCGCTTGTCGTGCAGCGCGGATCCTGTTCATTTCGAGCCTCTGAGGGGTGTCCTTCGCGTTACTGCGAGCCTTCGGATTTTAGCGCGATCGGGGTCGGGCTGTCGCGGGTCAAATCGCTCGAATCGAGGCGCCCCAGGGGGTGACGGAGGTCGAGTATTCGTTTAAAAAACAGATACTTAGGAGAGGTCGGCGCCAGAGTCTCGCAACCGACCCGGCCGGCGCGATCCGGCCGCACAACGCAGTCGCCGTTATCTGCATCCGCATCTGCGTTCAAGCGGGGCAGCGTGGCGTTCGTGGGGTGGGCGACGGGAATTGAACCCGCGACCTCCGGAATCACAATCCGGCGCTCTAACCAACTGAGCTACGCCCACCGCAAGAAGGGCGAGGAGCGTAGGCAGCAGCCGACGGGGTGTCAACGCAGCGCGTGTATGCTGGGGCCATAATTGCTCGCTCAACGGTCGAATGCTCGGCTGCACCGCCGCCCGATTGAGCGCTAGTCTAGCCCCGGTTTTGCCCCGGTAGCTCAGTTGGATAGAGCAGTCGCCTTCTAAGCGACGGGTCACAGGTTCGAATCCTGTTCGGGGTGCCATTTGAGCAGGTGATAAAGGAAGGTTGATGCTCTACCAGACAGACGATCTGAGGATCGAAAGCCTGCATCCATTGCTGCCGCCAGCGATCCTGATGGAAGAGCTCCCGCTTACCGAGCAGGTCTCCACCACGGTTTCCCACGCCCGGCAGGCCTGTGGAAAGGTGCTCAGAGGCGAGGACGACCGGCTGGTGGTCGTGGTCGGTCCCTGCTCGATTCACGATCCCGAGGCGGGGATCGAATACGCGGAACACCTCGCGACCGTGATGGAGCAACACGCAGAAGATCTGCTGATCGTGATGAGGGTCTATTTTGAAAAGCCCCGTACTACAGTGGGTTGGAAGGGGCTCATCAACGATCCCAACCTCGACAACAGTTTCGCGATCAACGACGGCTTGCGCGCGGCGCGCCGTTTCCTGCTGAGGGTGCTGGAACTGGGTTTGCCCACGGGCACCGAGTTTCTCGATCCCATTACGCCTCAGTTCATTGCCGATCTCGTTTGCTGGGGTGCCATCGGTGCGCGAACGTCCGAGAGTCAAGTTCATCGCGAACTCGCTTCGGGGCTGTCGATGCCGGTGGGTTTCAAAAACGGTACCAATGGCACCGTACAGATTGCAATCGACGCCATCGGTTCGAGCCTGCATCCGCATCGCTTTCTTTCGGTGACCAAGCAGGGTGTTGCCGCGATCGTCGAAACCCGGGGCAACAACGAATGCCACGTGATCCTGCGCGGCGGTTCCTCGGGTCCGAACTACGGCGCCGAACCCGTGGCCGCAGCGACCGCGAGTCTGAAGCGTGCGGGCTTGCCCGAGCGGCTCATGATCGACTGCAGCCACGCGAACAGCGGCAAAGATCACTTGAAGCAGCCTGAAGTCATTGGCGACGTGGCGGATCAGATTGCCAAGGGAAACGATCTCGTCTTTGGTGTCATGCTCGAAAGCTTCTTGCTCGACGGCAATCAGAGTCTGGGCAAGGTCAGTGACCTCACCTACGGGCTGAGCGTGACTGACAAGTGTATGAGTTGGGAGCGCACTGAGCCGTTGTTCGAACGCATGGCCCAAGCGGTGCGCGACCGGCGCAACGTAAATCGATAGTCAACCGCTAGCCGATCACTCGTGCCAGTACGCTTTCGAGAACCTGGGTGCCGCGCTCGATCTCGGCTTCGTCAATGATCAGCGGCGGGGCGAGGCGTACGACATTGGCTCCGGCTGTAATGACGAGGACGCCTTCTTCTCGGCAGCCGGCGACAACGTCTGCGGCCGGTGCGGTGAGTTCCAGGCCTCGCAGCAATCCGACGCCCCGCGCTTCGATGATGCGCTCGGGTCCCAACCGACTCGCCAGGGCGTCGAGGCGTTCGCCGAGCAGTTTGCCCATCTGCTTGGCGTGGGCGAGCACACCGCCTTCGGTCAGTTCGGCCATGACGGCCGCGCCACACGCGGTGGCGAGGGGGTTGCCGCCAAACGTCGAGCCGTGGGTTCCGGGCACGAGTGCTGCCGCGATTTCGTTGCGCGTCAACATGGCCCCGATCGGAATGCCATTTCCCAACGCCTTGGCAAGGGTCATGATGTCGGGAACGACTCCGTAATTTTCATAGGCAAACAGGGAACCGGTGCGTCCCATGCCGGTCTGAATTTCGTCAAAGATCAGTAGACAACCGCAATCGTCGGCCAACTGTCGCAAGCCCGACAAGAACTCCGGGGTCGCGGGGATGACGCCGCCCTCTCCCATGATGGGTTCGACCAGTATGGCCGCAGTGCGGTCACCAACCAGTTGCTTGACCGCAGCGAGATCATTGTAGGGTGCGTGATGAATTCCGGGGACCACGGGTTCGAAGCCCTCGCGGTAGGCTGGGGTGCCCGTTGCCGTCAAGGTGAAGAGCGTTCTTCCGTGGAAGCTTCCGTCGAAGCAAATGATCTCAGTGCGGTCGCGACCTTCGACGTAGTGGTGGCGTCGTGCGAGTTTTAGCGCCACTTCATTGGCTTCCGCGCCGGAGTTGGCAAAGAAGACCCGGTCCGCAAACGAATGTTCGATCAATCGCTTTGCGAGTTCGAGTTGGGGTGCGGTGGTATACAGGTTGGAGACATGCCAGACCTGTTGCGCCTGTCGCATGAGCGCTTCGGATACCTTGGGGTTGCAGTGGCCGAGCGCCGCAGTTGCGATCCCACCCATCATGTCGAGGTATTCGTTGCCGTCGGCATCCCACAGCGTGCAACCTTCACCGCGCACGAGGGTAATCGGTTGGGGGAGATAGGTCGGAACGAGCAACTGGCTCAACTGTTCCTGAACCGAGGCATTCGAATCTTTGTTTTGGCTCACGTTGCGAAGACTCCCGACCGGATCGAGGGGTGAGCGGGCAGGGTAGCGCCTGCGCGGGCAGCCTCCATCTCACGTCCGTTCGGGTCGGTTCAGGAGGAGTTGCGGCGGCCCAATACCAGGTGAGGCTTGACCGTGCGGATCCGGCCCTTCAGCCGCACCGCTTCGAGTTCTTCGCAGTGAAACAGCGGGGCGACCTGGCGATACGTTCTCGGGCCGATCACGACCTGCCCGGGCTGAGCCACCGACGACTCGAGCCGGCTGGCGATGTTCACCACGTCACCAATCACGGTGTAGTCCTTGCGCTGCGGCGAGCCGATGTCGCCCACCACCACGGGTCCCGAATTGATGCCGATACGCATGGAAATGAAGCGACCCTTGTTGGTGTTGGCATTGACGTCTGCCAGGAGAGCCTGCATGCGGAGTGCTGCTCTCACCGCTCGCTCGGCGTGGTCGGGTTGTGCGAGTGGTGCGCCAAAGAACGCCATCATGCCGTCGCCGCGAAACTTGTCCAAGGTACCTTCGTAGTCGAAGACCGCCTCGCTCAACCGCTCAAAGATCTGGTTGAGCACGCGGATCACTTCACTTGGCCGCAAGTTTTCGGCCATGGCGGTGAAGTCGGTAAGGTCGGCAAAGAGCACACTCACCTCGCCCTCATCCGAAACCATGTCTCGCTGGACCGCGTCCGAGTCTCGGGTTATGCGGTCGACGACGGCCGGTGCGCAGTAGCGAGCGAGCTTTGCGCGGATGTCCTGTTCTCGGCGAATGTCGTCGCGCAAGGTTCCCTGTTCCACCGCGACCGCTGAAAGGATCGCCAAGGCACTCAGGGCCTGAAGGTCGTGGATTTTGAAATGATCTCGCGGTGAGGTGCGGTCGACGTAAATGACTCCGATTACCCGGCCGTCGCGGTAGAGCGGGGCGCACATGGCCGAATGGATGTCCAACAGGATCACGCTGTCGGCGCCGCCGAATTGATTGTCCGAAAGCGCGTCCTTGACCAGGACCGCCCGCTTTTCGCTGATGCAACTGCGGGCAATCTTGTTGCTGATGATGATCTGGGTGTCCGGGCGGCCGTCGAGGGTGCGCATGACTTTGGGAATGATCTTGTCGTTGGATTCGTCGTAGAAACAGATTACTCCGCGCTCGACCGGCAGGCTGTTGAACACGAGAGCGAGAATGCGATCGAGGGTTTGATCGAGGGAATCGCAGCTCAAAAGCGCTTCGGCGGCGTCGCTCACCAGCCGCAGCAAGTTACTTACGTCGTGGCCTGCAGACGCATCGTTCGCGTCGTTCTTCGGCCAACTGGCTTTCGAGTTCCAGTTCGGAACTCCCTGCAGATCGCTCGACGAGTTCATCAACAGGTCCATGTTGTTGACGTGGATCATCTCGGTGTGTTGCGGCCGTTCTGGCGCGGTTTCTTCGAAAACCACGTTTGCAGGGCTGGACTGCGGCCGGTCAATGATTTCAACGTAGATGCGAGCTGCCCCGACATCGATTCGATCACCGTTGCGAAGCCACTCGCGCTTTACGCGATACGTATTGAGCTTGACGTGATTTTTACTGTTCAGGTCGACGACTTCAAAGCCGCGATCACTGCGCACGATCTTGGCGTGATGTCGGGAGACGCTCTCGTGTTTGATCTGCACGTCGGCATCGCTGGCCCGACCGATGACAAGCGAACTCGACTCGGATTCGACGATTTCGTCCCGGTCCCCGACTCGATAGGTGAGTCGTAGAATCTTCTTGCCTGGGGGTTCGGTCTCGCCTTGTTCGCGGCGGTGGCTCATGGAGCCTCACCCCCGTCCAGATCGACGGGGGTCTTACTGCGGTTTGCGTTCTGGTTTTCGCGGCCTTCGGCCATCTCTTTGATGACGGCTTCGGCCTGAGGGTTGTTCGCGATCAGTCGCACCAGTTTGTCCCGGGACAGAGCCAGCACCCAGCACTTCGTCTGCGCAACGACAGTGGCGATTGCCGGGGACTGTTCGAGCACCGACATTTCTCCAAAGATGGATCCGTGTTCGAGAACGGCGAGCACCTTGTCGGAATCGATATCCATCTTGATGACATGAACCGAGCCTGCGAGCAGCGCGAACAGATCCTCGGAGACGCGCCCTTGTTCGATCAACGAGGTCCCGCTGCGCACTTCGAGAAGCCGAAACTGTTTGGCGACCAATGCGCGCTGGTTGGCCGGAAACGATCCAAACAGTGGGTTCGTGCGGATCAAGCGGTCGACCAGTCGATCGCGCAAGAAGCACAACATGACTTCGAGCACCTCGGGGTGCCTGCGGATCAGCCCCCACATGGCCTTACGATCGATGGCGAGGAGCCGACTTTCGACAATCGCCTGAATGGTGGCGTTGCGTCGGCGGTTGGTCATCAGGCCAATCTCGCCAAAGAACGAGCCAGCCTCGAGCACTGCGAGTTTCTTGCGCGACTCTCCCTCGGCGATCGGGACCACTGCTCCGTCGGCGACGACATAGAGCGTGTCGGCCGAGTCGCCCTGGCGGAACAACACCTCGCCCTCGTCGAGTGAGACGATCTTGACGCGCTTGATCAAAGCGCTGAGGCTGCGGGCGTCGAGGCTACCGAACAGCGGTGTGTTCATCAGTTGTTCGCGCGCAGTTGGAGGCGCGGCGTTATCTGGCGGAGAGAGATACTGGCGCGGTGCCTCGTAAACCAGTGGGATTTCGATGATCCCCGGGTCGTCGAGATCGGCACTGGAAACATCGGGAGAGCTGCCGGACACGGCCTCGGTCAACAACATTTCTTCCAGAGGTGCGTCATCGAGTTCGGGTTCGGGACTGAGCACGGGCGCTGCGTGGGCAGGCGCTTCCGGCGGGCATTGAGCATCTGAACAAAGCGAGTGAAGACGTTCGAGTGCCGCGCTGTGACTCGGGTCGATTTCGAGGATCTGTTTGCAGAGCGCAATGGCTGTGATGATCTCAGAAGCGTCGATCGCAATCCCCAGCGCGTATCCGAAGCCGTTGATCGCCTGGGTGTGCAGTCCCTGTCGCTCGTAGATCTCGGCGCGCCGCTGACACCAGATTGGGTTTTGGGGCTCGAGTTGCTCGAGTTCGCGGTAACCGGCAATTGCCTGTTCAAAGTCGCCGTTGCGCAATGCCATCGAGGCCGTGGCCCGAAGCTTTTTAAGGGACTCTGCTGCCATGCGCTTCTTATCGCTCTCTGGGGGTTCGGGCTTGACCGCCGCAGGAGATCCGCTGGGTTCGATCCGGGCTGCTAGCGTGCGGGGCGTGGCAGGAGCTGGGAACTTTCCGAAACCAACAGAACCCTCTCTGGCGGCCGAACCCGATGGTTTTGGCCCGGAGCACCGCCTCGCGGACCTGGGCCCCGAGCTGGAACCGGCGGCCGCGTCTCTGCTGGCGCTGGCGTTTCGCGACAACCCGATCAATCGCGCCGTGATCGAGCGCGATCGCGCACGTAGACTGGAGGTAAATTCCTACGGAATGGCGGCGACTCTTGCGGCCTCGCGCCGCTACTCATTCAGGCGAGTCGTTCTCGAGTCCCCAGATCCCAGCAAAGATTCATTTCGAGGTGAAATAGCCTCAATTTTGCTATCGCTGGACCCTGGCGGGTATCCGAGTGCTCCGCCGCCAATCGCAATGCAGCTGCGTTGTCTCTGGGGGCAGGGATTTCGGATCATTCGGCGCTGGGGACAGCTCTACCGCCTCCTCGACCGCCACCACCCCAAGCAACCCCACTGCTATCTGGCTCTGCTTGCGACCCACCCTGAGCGGCAGCACAGCGGCCTTGGCCGGGCCCTGCTCAATCTCTGGCTACGGGATGTAGACGCGCGGGCCATGCCGAGCTATCTCGAAACCGACCGCAGCGAGTTGGTCGGCTTCTACCAGACCGCGGGCTTCGAAGTCGGACGCGAATTGAAGGCGTTTGGCAGACCGATCTGGTGCATGACGCGTCCAGCACGTAACAAGGAAGGTAGTGAGGAGAGCAGCTGATGTTTGGCAAACGGCCCGACGGAGAGAAGATTCAGGATTTGTCGCGCCTGCGCGCGTTCATGCCATTCGTGTCGCCCCGGCGCAACGACTCGCTCGTCTTGTACACGACCGAGATCGAGGTCGACGAGGCCCTGGCTTTTGTCGACCGCTACAACGAAGGGCGAAACGAAAAACGCCGCATGACGTTGTTCCATCTCTATCTGCGATCGCTGGCGATCTCGTTTCACGAACGTCCCGGGGTCAATCGCTTTGTTGCAGGTGGGCGACTCTGGCAGCGCAACCACGTGGCCATCACCTTTAGCGCCAAGCAGAAAATGGAAGACGGCGCGCCGCTACACACCGTAAAGCGTATTTTCCCCAAAGACGAGAGCCTCGAAGAGATGGTGGACTCGATCATGGGTCGCCTGCGCAAACGCCGGGGCGGCGAGGTTACCCAGAGCGATCGCGAGATGAACGTCGCGTTGGTGTTCCCCGTGTTCGCCATACGCTTCGGGATCTGGGTGCTTCACAAAATGAACATGATGGGCATGCTGCCCAAGTCCATGATTGACGACGACCCGCTCTTTACTTCGGTCTTTATCGCCAACCTGGGCTCGGTGGGACTCGACGCGGGGTATCACCATCTCTGGGAATACGGGACGTGTTCGGCGTTTGGCATCATTGGCAAGATTCACGAGCGCGCCGACGGCAAGCGAGTGATGAACGTCCAATACTCCTACGACGAGCGCGTCGAAGACGGTCTGTACGCCGCGGTGACGATGGGCCTGATTCGGGACAGGCTCGAAAAGCCAGAATCCTTGCGCTGAAAAAGTCCTTTTTAAGCCAATGGTTACAGGCTAGTGGCCATTTCCGGCCAGTCTGAAATAACACAATAATCGCGAAGAATTGAATTGAGCCTTGTCGTCGGTGTACCGGCTATGCGATTCTGTTCGCCTAGATGACATCGACTGCGGCTTCGTCCAATACTGCTGCAAACCCCTCCAGTAAACGCCGTGCGGGTTCCAAGACTCGCAGCCGGGTTCCCTTGCGCGACGATGACGGCCGCCTGGTCCGTGGACGCAAGAGCCGCGCGCGAATTCGAGCGGCCGCGCTCTCTTTGTTCCGAGAAAAAGGTTTTGATGGTGCCACCCTGCGCGCAATTGCCGCCAAGGCGGGGATGGGTGCAAGCTCGATCTACCGCCATGTACGAAGCAAGGAAGAGTTGCTGATCGAGGAATTGGCGGATTTGCAAGAAGACGCCTGGGCGCAATTTCGCAAAGCGGACAACCGCAGTCTTTCGACCCGTGCACGCGTGAGCCTGTTCCTCGACGTGCAACACAAGTTGTTGACCCGCGATCGCGACCTGAGTTTGATCGCGCTGCGATCGACGACACGTCCCGAGGCGAGGGTTTCGCGGAGAGTTCTCAAACTCTATGACCGCACGATGGGGTTGCTGGCGGAAATTTTGCAGATGGGTCGCAAGAACAAGGATCTCTCAGCCAAGGTCAACGTGCTGGAAGCTGCTCAGGCTTTGTTTCATATCACGCTGGGTGCGCGGATTGCCTGGTCCAATGGGTTGGTTTCGGCAGAGGGATGTCGGAAGTCGATTCAGGCTGGGGTCAATATTCTGTTTGAAGGGTTGGAGTCTTAGCCTCTACGACCTCGATTCCCTCTATTACCTCTCTATAGAAAAAGGTCGCGCAGGGAGACTTTGGGGGCGGGGGCGTCCTCACAGGCTTGTTTGATTGCTTGCCACTTTTCAGGGGAGAGGGCTGGTCGGATTGCGCGATGGGTCTGGATGACCTGGGAGGTGGCTTCAGCGCGGCGTTTGGAGGGTGGATGGCTCGAAAGCCACTCGGGAACGTCTCCTCCTTCTCCTGACCCGAGACGCTCAAAGAACTTGGCCAGGCCATCCGTCCCAATCTCCGCACGGGTAAGCATTTCGACTGCGCCGCGGTCGGCCTCGGCTTCATCTTCGCGGGAGAACTTAAGGGTGGCGATCTGGAATGCCGTCGAGGGGTCGATCACCATCATGCCCGTGTAGTCTCCGACGCTGACTGCCCAGAGCGTCGAGAGCAGCGCGCCGCGGACCACCCCCGCCATCACGTGGCGCTGCCGCACGTGCTCGAGTTCGTGCGCGAGGACCCCGGCCACTTCGTCAGGTCCCTCGGCTAGCTCGGTCAGGCCCCGAGTCAGGACCACGGTGCCCCCTGGAAACGCAAAAGCATTCGGAATTTCGAGATTCAGGATGTGGATGGGTGGAAGCTCATGGGATTCGCCGAGCAAGCGTGTCGCGAGTTCAGCCAGCGCATCGATCGCCGCGTCGCTTTCGCAATAACTCGACGACAGGCGCTGCTCTACGCCGCCCACCGCGCTGCGCTCGACTTCAAGGGGGATGCGGTGAGCGATGGCCTTGGAGAGAGGCTGTATGAAGATCCAGACTAGCGTGCTGAGCGCGGCAATTCCGGCGATACACCCGGCCGCCAACGCCAGCCTGTTTCGGGAACCTCTCGGAAGGCCCGATGTCGCGATGCCCAATTGCGTGAGTTCGGCGATCGTCGCAGCGCCTTGTAACGTCAGCAGCGCGTCGGGATCGGCTGTCGTCTGGAGATGAACGATGTCGCGCTCTTGCAGGGCATTCGCCCGCACTTCGGACAACACCCAGCGCGCAAGTTCACGGCCGTCCGCGAGATCTCGAACGATGATGAAGAGGCCGTCGAAGCTGACGGTGACCGAGTGCAAGGTCGCGCTGCGGCCATCCATGAACCCGCCCTGCCAGTGCGGAGTGAGGGGCGAAACGGTTAGATCCCCAGATCGAGATCGAGCATGTCGGCAAACCCGTCGGCCGTGGCGCCGGCGTCTCGGCTGCGCTGTTCGATCGCGTCAAAGTCGATCATGCCCTCGGCGCGAGTCCGCTCCGCGATCAGGCGAAGCGCATACATGGTGATCCACGGAAAGGCCAGGCCGAGGGTGAGCATGACTCCAAAGGTGCTGAGAATGTATAGAAGGAACAGGTCTCCACCGGAGATCTCACTCGCCAGCATCGCAGATTCGCCGGCCCGGGTATGCTCCATCCGATAGCGCGTGAGCTTGGCCTTGTACCAGAAGTAGTAGAGCCCGCCGGTCAGCAGCGAGAAGAATACGGCCTTCACGCCCATCCAGAACACTACGCGATCACTGCCGTCGTAGTGAAATTCGAGGCTTCCGAAGCGCGTGTTGTCGGTCATGATCTTGTAGAGCTGATTGCTCATGACAGGCGAGTAGAGACCGAGGGTAAGGAAACTGAAAATGACGCCTTTGATGAACGTCTTCGCGTAATCGCTCGAATCGGGAATGAGGCCAAAGCGGATGCTTCGCCATATGGTGCGATTGTATAGAAAAGCACGAGAGCGGTAGATCAGGTGTGGGGCCGCGAACAGGAGCCCAACGGCCATCACCAGCACCGCGACTTCCGATGCCGTGGGGGAGATCGTTTCGAGTAGGGCGGGGATTCCGACGAAGGCCATATACGCCGCGCTCACGACCATGTAGCCCTTGAAGAGCTCCATGCCCGTCCCGGTGTAGAGAAAGGGCTGGTCGTGGAAGCTGGTGTTGTTCCACACGTACTGGCGCCGCTCGGTCTTTGCCCAGGCCAGGTAGATGCCAAACGTGATCATCGTCAAGAAAATGTTTTTCAGGAAGATGAGGAAGAAACTTCCTCCGTTGCCATGAAATTTCAAACGATAAATGGTGGGTAATTGTGCTCGAGGATCTTCCAGCAGGTCACTTGCGAGATTTGACATGCCGACACAATAGCGAGATCAACCCGCATCATCTATGAGAAATTGGGAGTTAACGCCCGGCGAGAGGATGCTCTCGCAGTCGCCTGACTCGATAGCCGCGCTTGGCCAGGCACATCGGAATTCCGCGGGCTCCAACCAGATGGTAGGCGCCGACGACGCCAAATAAAGTCTCACCCCCCTCGAGATGCTTCTGCAGGCGATCGCACATCGTCTGATTGCGTCCGTAGATTACGCTTTCGTAGAATGGCGCGAGTTCGGGGTTGGTTTTGAGTTCTTGAAACAGCACCTCTTCGAGCTTTGCCTCATCCCCCAAGCGCCACGCCTCTTTCAGTTCAATGAAATATTTTTCGATGTTGTCTGCCTGGAGCAGTACGTCTTTGAGCATCAGTTCCTGGTTCGAGGGCGACAGGCTGCTGAGAAAACTCAATTGCTCGACCATGGATTCGAGACCGATGATGCGTTGGTTGTCTTTGACCCGCGCGATCATGTCCAGATCGAGCCCGGCTTCCGTTGGATAACCGAGTTGCTCGAGTTCGTAGGTGAGCAGCATGGTGGCGACCATCCAGGGCTGCCAAGGGTTGATGTTCGCCAGTGATCGATTCGACTTTGCGAGATGTTTTCCGAGTGCTCTATAGAGGTCAGGCGAAATGTGGTTCTGGATCGATTCGCCACCGGGAAGCAGGCCGTGTTGGAGCACCGCATTGTCCTGCTCTTCGGGCGAACCCGCTCGCATGTCCACTTCAACGATCAACGCCGCTGCAGAATCGAACCGCTTGAGAATGAACTGGGGTAGCTGCCATCCTCCAACTGGACCCACGTGAATCGATCCGAGCAAATACAACCGTCCCGCCCTCGATTCGCCGTCTTTCGCCTGGGCATCAACCTGCCAGAAAATGGGATGCGCGCGTTCGACCCCGGGCTTTGAAGTGGCAAAGGTTGCCGGCGCCGCGCCCAGCAAGAGTCCCAGCACTGGCAATACGGCAAGGGCAAGCGAGCGAGGCGAGTTCATCGGATCAGGGCGCCTGGCTTTGCTCGAAGACATTCCGCGTCCGCTCTCTAAGGATCGGGTCGTGGAGATAGTCCAGCGCAGTCATCGCCAGGGATTTCGCACCGTCGAGAGCGGCCAGATCGCCCATCTCGCCCCGTGCGTAGTCGGCAAACTCGCGGTTGTGGATACTGACGTTGATGGGCGCGGCGGCGAGCATCGGGTGTATCGCCGGGAATTCATGACTGACGTTTCCCATGTCGGTGCTGCCGGCCATCATGGGCGGGATCAGATCTGCGGGGATGAACTCTCGGCCCAGACGTTCGGCGTTGGCTCGGAAAGCTTCCTCTAGCGGAGCGTTGCTGCGCAAGTCGAGGTAATCGATTTCGCTCCACTTGAATTCCAATTCGGCCCCTGTAGCCAGCGCTCCGGCTTCGAAGCAGGCTTGAACACGTTTGCGGAGGAGTTCGAGACCCTTCCGATGTGGGCTTCGCACGAAGAACGTTCCGGCTGCCACCTCGGGAACAATGTTCGGGGCCTGCCCGCCATTGGTGATGATCCCGTGTATGCGTTCGTCCGGGCGGATGTGCTGTCGCAATTGTGCGATTGATTGATACGCCATCACCAGGGCATCGAGGGCGTTGATCCCGCGTTCGGGAGCCGCCGCCGCGTGGGCCGCCCGGCCTCGGTACACAACTTCGATATCGGTCTTGCAAATACAAGGCATGGCGCCGAGGTTGAAACCCGCGGGATGAATCATCAACGCGCAATCGACACCCTTGAAGGCGCCTGCGCGCATCATGATCTCTTTCCCACCTCCGCCTTCTTCCGCCGGTGTTCCCATCACGCGTACTCGACCGGGTAGCTCGGCTTCGAGGCTCGCGAGGGCGAGACCCGCGCCCACTGCAGCGGTGGCGATCAAGTTATGTCCGCAAGCGTGACCGATCTCGGGTAGAGCGTCGTATTCCGCTAGCAGCGCAACACAAGCGCCGGCGTCTGAACCGAAGGTCGTGGAGAAGGCCGTTTCGAGGCCCCCAGCCGGGGTGGTCACCTCGAGCCCGGCTTTGCGGAGGGTTTCTACCAGCAGATTGCACGCCGCGTGTTCTTTGAATGCGAGTTCCGGCTTTGCGTGGATCTGGTGGGATACGTGCAGCAGGTCATCAGCGCGAGAATCGATCCACGCACAAACCCGATCTTTCAATTTTGTCAGTTCGCTCGATTCATTGGGATCGGTTGCGGGGGGTGAGTCCGACAAAAAGAAATCCTCCTGCGACGAAGTGTAACGGCCTGTCGCTCCAGAGAAAGCGTTGGCGGAGGATTGTTCCGGAAGGCGAGATCATGGGTTGGGGGGCGCCCAGGAAACTAAAGCGGGGGCGCGCGAATGCCGACACGGTAGCTGCAGATTGTTCTAGTATTGTGCGCAATTTAAATCAATCTGCCTCGCATGACATCGAGGTCAATCGTTCGGCGGACGGAGAAGCACCATGCAGGGGAACTGCGCCATGCGCAAAAGGAAGAGCGAAGGTCGTGGCCTCAGTTGGCTGGGTGGGTTCATTTGTGGAGTCTCGCTCATTGCTTCATTCGGTCTGACCGGCACAGCTCTGGCGTTTGCAGAGTCGCCTGCTCTCGAGGAAGTCCGGCTCGCCTATCTGGATCCCGGGTCGGGAAGCTTCGTCGTCCAGGCGTTGATCGCCATGTTCGCGGGAATCGCTGTCACGGTTCGCCTGTACTGGGCCAAGATAAGGAGTATGTTGGGAATGGGCTCGGCGAGATCCAACGACGACTACACCGACGACGATGATAATGACGACACCAGCCGTCAAGAGGATGCCCGACACAACGATGTCTGATCGGGCGATTGGCGCGTCCTTTCGCGATCCGAGTGGATTCGTCTTCGAGCACGACGGACGCATCTACCGGCAGGTCAACCGTTCCTACCGGGACGACTATGACCATTTGATGTCATCCGGCCTCTACAAAGAATTGACTTCGAAGGGGTTGTTGGTCGCGCACAGCGAAGTCGATCCCCCAGACGGTGTCGATTCCAATTCCAATTACTACAAGACGCTATTGCCCGATCGCGTCCCGTTCATTTCTTATCCCTACGAGTGGTGCTTCAGCCAACTCAAGGACGCAGCCCTGCTCACCCTGCGCCTGCAGAAGCTCGCGCTCAAGCACGACATGGTTTTGAAAGACGCCTCCGCGTACAACATTCAGTTTGGGCAGAGCGGCCCAGTGATGATCGACACGCTTTCTTTCGAGCGCTACGAAGAAGGTCGTCCTTGGGTGGGCTATCGACAATTTTGTCAGCACTTTCTCGCGCCCCTTGCATTGATGGCCAGGCGCGATGTGCGGCTGCTCGACTTGATGCGTGTTCAATTGGACGGGGTGCCGCTGGATCTCGCCGTTTCGCTGCTCCCCGCTCGAACCTGGCTGAACTGGGGACTGTTCATGCATCTCCGCATGCACGCCCGCTACCAACGCAGCTACGAAGCTGCGGGTCAGCAGGGTGCAGACGCCGAAGCAACCGATCGGAAAAATGCAGGAGCCCACGGCCCAGGGGTTTCGCGCAAGGCCCTGGGCAATCTGATCGAGGATCTTCGAGCGGTGGTGCGCAAGTTGGATTGGACGCCCAAGGGAACCGAATGGGCGGAGTACTACTCGGGGGATAGCTACAGCGAGGACTCGCTTGCCCACAAGCAATCCCTCATCGCGCAATACGTAGAGCGCTTGAACCCCGCTTGTGTCTGGGATCTTGGCGCCAATACGGGTGTCTACAGCAGAATTGCGGCAACGGCCGGCGCCCGAGTCATTGCTTTCGACGTCGACCCCGCGTGTGTCGAACGAAACTACCGGATGGTGCGAAAGAACAAGGAAGAGAATCTCCTGCCTTTACGCCTCGATCTCGTGAACCCTTCACCTTCGATCGGCTGGGCACACGATGAACGGTCGAGCCTGGCAGAGCGGGCCAATGCTGACATGGTTCTGGCTTTGGCGTTGGTGCACCACATCGCCATCTCGAACAACGTTCCCCTGTCAAAGATTGCGTTCTACTTTGCTCGACTCGCCCCCCATCTCGTGATCGAGTTCGTCCCCAAGAGCGATGCCAAGGTGAAGACATTGCTTGCAACTCGTGTCGACGTCTTCCCCGGTTACACCCGCGAAGGTTTCGAAGCGGCGTTTTCCGAATGGTTCGAAACACTGGAGAGTTCTCCAATCCGCGGCTCTGATCGAATTCTCTATCTGCTGAAACGAAAAAAAGGAAGCCCCAGCGCTGATACGGGTCGGAGTACGTCGTGAAGAAAACAGCCACTGCACTCGTGCCGGCGATGACCCTCGGGTTGACCGTCTTGTTCTTCGGACCACTCTTGGTTTTCATCAAAAACGCTGCCGAACTCCGGATCAGTCTCGGGACCGCTGCGATGTATTACGGCTTGGTGGCGGGGCTGCTGATCCTTGCGCTGGCGGTGGTGCAAATCATGGTGCCGCGCCGAATGGCAAAGCCACTTCAAGTGGCGATGGTGGCCATTTCCGCCGCGATTTTCATTCAGAATAGCCTCATACCCTTCGACATCGGTGTACTCGACGGCCGCGACAAAGTGTTTTCATTCTTTGCCATCGACCAACTCGATCTCTTGATCTGGGTGGCGGCTGTGCCGGTGATCTATCTCCTGGCCACCCGAAGTCGAGTTTCCCTGCAGCTGCTCTGCGGCTACATCGTGGTCTGTCAGCTGTTGTTCCTGGCTGCCGACGCGATTCCTCACTATTTCAACGCAAAGGATCGCCTCCCGAGCTTCCAGGTCATGGAGGACAACAAGTACTCCTTCTCCAAGGAGAAGAACGTTCTTTTCGTGATGGTGGATACCTACCAGTCGAACATTTTCAGTGAGACGCTGCAGGACACCAAAACCCGGGAACATATGACCGGGTTTACTTTTTACCGAAACGCAACATCCTCCTTTCCAAGCACGACGCCGAGCATTCCGGTCATGCTGACCGGCGTAGTTTATCGGCACGAGGCCCCAATCGAGACACTGGCTCGGACCAGTCTGGAATCCGACACTTCGATTCCCAAGGTGTTGAAGGCACAGGGTTGGAACGTAGAACTCTACGCGAATATGAAGTTCCTTTACCAAAACGCCGCGGGCGAGATCGCGGACAATCTCGTTTTGGATACCAATAATTTTGACCACAACGTCAAAGGTCTGGCTTCGGTCTTCGACGCGTACCTGTTGCGCGCGGTTCCCTACATTCTCAAGTCGGTAGTCTTTGACGAGGGCAATCTACTCGTCAGCCAGTTCTTTTTTGACGACTCCGCTACCGAAGAGGACGGCGACGGGAAAGGGAAGCGGCCGTTTAGCTACCACGACTTCGACTACTTCGATCAATTCTCTGAGCGGGCCAGCGTGGAACTCGATCGACCCAGCTTCAAGTTCTTGAGATTGATCGGTCTGCATCCGCCGCTGTTGCTCGACGACAATCTCGAACCACATCGCAGGATTTTCAGCTTCGAGAACGTGGTCGATTTTGCCAAGACCTACAACCGGTCCCTCGTTCGCGTCTTCGACAAGCTGCGCAGCATGGGGATCTTCGACCAGACGATGATCGTCGTGCTCGCCGATCACGGCGCTTACGTGGACGTGAAACTCGGCGACCTGCCGTTCCCCGATGGCGCGAGACCAACGGGGTACGGTGCCGGTTTGCCTCTGATCATGATCAAACCTTTTGGCGCCAGCGGAGCGTTGAAGATATCGGATGAGCCGATCGCGATGCGCTACTTGCCCGAAATCGTGGCTAACGTAAACGCCGGTGGCACTGTGGAACAAGTCCTCGACCGCCACGCCGGGGAGCCGCGCTACTTCTACGATTACTTGAGCAGAACGTTGAGTGCGCTGGCCGAGATCGAAGTGCGGGGGCACTCATGGCTGGCGTCGTCGTGGCGTCCTACCGGAACGATCATCACCGAGAAAGGCGAGGAGATTCGGGTCGATCCTGTGGAACTCGGCGATACCGTGGAACTGGTGGACAAGCCGTACTACCTGGGCGGTGGATGGAGTTCAATCATGATTCCGGAGAACCGCCGAGGCATAGTGTGGAGCGGCCGCAGGAATGTCTATCTCAGTATTCCCGTCGTCCAGAGCGACGAGCCTCTCGCGTTGGTGATGGAGATCGAGCCCGCTGACTTCGTGGCAGAGAAGAGCCGCCAGAGGGTTAATGTCTATTTGCGAGACCAGTTGCTCAAGGAGTTCATCGTCGACAAGAAGGGAAGCTATCGCGTAGAGATCCCGGCGTCGCATAACGAGTTGCTCGAACTGCGTCTGCAATTGCAAGACGCCTACCGCCCCTATGATTTCGTGAAGAAACACAAGGACTACAACGTTCGAGCGATCGGCCTGGAGTCCTTTGCTGTCGTGCGGCGTTAGTCCGACGACAAACCAAACGACATACCCAACGCCATTACCAAGACAAAGGGCCGACAGCGCAAGCGCTGCCGGCCCCTCGTGTCTTCCGGGACGAGAGTCCCCGTTGTTAGCTTTCGGTTGCCAATACGGATTCCGGGGCGCGTATGGCTGAGCCGTCCGAGCCGAGAGGGGCCGCGGGCGCATCGAACTGATTGGCGCCCGGTTGTACGTCATAAGCGTGCATACCGTGCTCGCTGAGGTCGAGCCCTTCAATCTCATCTTGTTCGTCGACTCGCAAGCCCATCGTTGCACGAATGGCAACGAAGATGGTCGTCGCGCAGATCACGGTAAACGCACCGTAACAGACAACGCCGATCAGCTGGGTCAAGAAGGAGTGCTCGGGGTTCGTAGAGAAGATCCCTACCGCGAGGGTCCCCCAGATTCCGCACACCAGGTGAACACTGATCGCGCCAACGGGGTCGTCGATCTTGATCCGGTCGAATCCGATGACTGCGAATACCACGATCGCTCCGGCCACAAGACCGATGATCACGGCGGTGTTCGGCGTCATGACGTCTGCACCCGCGGTGATCCCGACGAGTCCCGCGAGGATGCCATTGAGCGCCATCGTAAGGTCGGGCTTCGACGAGATGAACGTGAAGGCAATCATGGCACCGAGACCGCCGGCGGCGGCGGCGAGGCACGTGTTCACGAGCACTAGCGACGTGAGCTCCGGGTCTGCGGAAAGCACTGAGCCACCGTTGAACCCGAACCAACCGAGCCACAACAAGAAGGCACCCATTGTCGCACTCGGGAGTGAGCTACCGGGTAGAGGATTGATGGCGCCACTCTTGGCGTACTTGCCCAGGCGTGGCCCGAGCAGCAGGGCGCCGATGAGCGCTCCCCAGCCGCCGACACTGTGAACCAGGGTCGAACCGGCAAAGTCGTAGAAGCCCATGGCATCCAGGAAGCCGCCACCCCATTTCCAGGATCCCGCGACCGTGTAGACCACACCCACGAAAAGCAGGGTGAAGACCATGAAAGACTTGAGCTTGATGCGCTCGGCGACCGCACCCGAAACGATGGTCGCGGCGGTTGCGGCGAACATCGCCTGGAAGAGGAAGTCCGTCCAATAGGTGTAGCCACCGTCGGCGTAGCCTGCGGTCTGCGCTCCGGCTTCAAAGCCAGCGCCGAGACCGAAGCCCGCAAACCCGAAGAAACCGTTGAATTCGCCCGGGTACATCAGGTTGAAGCCCGCCACGTAGTACGTGATCAAGCCAGCGCAGACAATGAATACGTTCTTGAACAAGATATTGATGGTGTTCTTGGCGCGCGCCAGTCCAGATTCGAGCATGGCAAAGCCAAGGTGCATGACGAATACAAGGCCTGTGGCGATCATCATCCAGACGTTGTTTGCCACGAAGGTGCCGGCCGTGACTCCGTCGTCAGCGAGCGCGACCGCGGGCACCAGCGCCACAACCGCCGCGCCTCCCACACTGAGCAGTCTTGATGTCATTTTTTCTCGTCCTCCATGTTCATGATTCAGAAATTCAAAATTGGGTTCGGGGTGGCCGCGGTGATGTCTTCTCGCTGTCGAAACTGACGTTGGTTGGGTCCGACTCCTCACCAGGCATCTCCCCGGAAATGGGCAGCTGCATCTGTCTCCTTGAATTGGGAGTTAGCAACGGTCGTGCCAAGGGAGGTTGGGCCCCTAAATGAGCTGCAACCCGCCCAGAGTGGCCGAGGCCGATATTGTGCTGGCGGGCTGCGCCGATTTCGGCTCACTGCTGCTCAAGCGATGAGCAGCAGTGACCGTCAATGCAGCAGCCACTGAGTGGCAGCAAGACCTGGCCGGTCGGGTTCCAGGCGGCCGAGCTGGAAGTTGCCGTTGGCGATTGCACTCAGGTTTTCAATATCTCATGCCACCGCTTCGGAGGACGAAATAAAAGCTGGGAGGGGCTTCCATGGAAATCGGAGCTACTGGAAACGGCGGTCGAGTGACAAGCATCGCTGTTGAAACCATCCGGAAAGCAAACGATTCAGCGAGGGCCGAAGGAAAGGCGATGAACAAGCTGCTCGACCAGGCGGGGGAGATTGCGAAGAACGCAAACCACAGCCCGGAGCGAGGTCGCATCATCGACATCATGGCGTAAGCATTTTTTTGTTGAGCTTGCGCGTCGAATCTAGGGCCGGTGGAGCTAGTCTCTCCGGCCCTTGTTGCGCCTGGGTCGCAATTTGCCTCCGCTGATCGCCGGGGTGTGAGTTATCCTAAGCTCAGTCGAAGCGGCAGAGCAGAAGCGCGACGGCGAGGGAGTGACGTGTGACCGGAGAATCCAAGCAGAGTCTTCACGACGCGATTCACGATCTGCACGAGGCACTTGGGACGACCGAGAATCTCGAAGAGAGCGAAAGGGCGGAACTGGCATCTGCGATCGAAGAGATTCGCAACGCCCTGGGCGATTCCGGCGCGGAGGCTCAGCCCGACGGCCTACGCGGGCGCCTGCGCGCAGCCATTGCGCGATTTGAAGATCGCCACCCCGAACTCACGAAGATGATTGGCCGGGTGGCCGACTCTCTCAGCGAGATGGGGATCTAGCAGCCTGCGCGGCAAGGGCAACTCTCCACTGTGGTTCCAGGCTTGCCATGGGGCTGGAAGACCGCGGCTGCCCGTGCCCAATTCTCTCATTCGATCAAGAGGTTGGCGGTTCCAGGCGATGTAGAGAGCGGGGAGTAGCCGCTTCTGATGGATTTCTACGTCTTGATTCCGCTTGTCGCCTGCATCGGCGCAAGTGCGATGACCAGTGCGATCATTGCGCGCGATCCGAGCGCCCGACGCAGTCGGGTTGCGGCGGCAATTCTCGCCTGCGCAGCGGTTTGGAGTCTGTGCGACCTGCTGGCCCATGTGTTGGCCAGCCAGGTGGCCGCGCTGCTGCTCGTTCGTGTTTCGCTGCTGCCCATTCTCGCGTTGCCACCACTCGCCCTGCAACTCCTGCTCGAGGAGAACGATGACCTCAGGCGGCGGTACTCGGCAATTCTCGTTCCCACCTGGATTTACGTTGCCATCGTGGCTCTGGCCGGCGTTCTTTCTCCCGCGCTGATCTCGGGGGTCAGCTGGACCCACTGGGGATGGATGACGCAGCTCGGCCCGCTGTACGCCTTGGGTTTTGTTCCCGCTTCGGTGTGTGTTCTCTCTGCCTTTCTCTTCTTCCACACTCGCACACGCTTGATGACTCGAGTGGAGCCGAGCGATGGTCGCGTACTTGCATTGATCGCGACACTACTGCTCGCAGTCATCCCGATGACTGAAGTTTTGGCACCGCTACTCGAGATCGCGGTGCCGCGCCTCGGTGCGCTCTCGGTCACGATTCTCGGTGCCGTCCTGTGGGTTCTGTCGTCGGCTCTCGGTGAGTACGCTCCCCCGTCGAGTTCGTTTGCGCGCGAAATGATCGACACCCTTTCCGATGGCGTTGCCTTGGTCAATTGCGACGGACGAATTTGCGCGGCCAACGCGACGCTTTCTGAACTCGCATTGATTCCGCCCCACGACCTTACGGGTGAATTGATGGTGGATCGGTTGGGAATCTCGCTCGACGAAATTCCGGATGGAGGAGACGAATCGGAGGCCGCGATGTGCCGGGGCGACGGTACGTCGATTCCCATTCTGGTTACGCGATCGGATTTGAGAGATCGTGGTGGATCGAAGTTGGGATCGGTGTGCGTGGTCCGTGATTTTCGCGAAGTCGTGCGCTTGCGGCGTCAACTCGTGGCCGCGGGTCGTCTCGCTGCGGTGGGTGAACTCGCCGCCGGGGTCGTCCACGAGGTCAATAATCCGATCGCCTTCATCCAGAGCAACCTTCACAGTCTGCACAAGAACGATGCAAGCATCATGGAGATTTTGCGAAGCGAACTGGTACCGGCCAAAGTTCCCGAAGACCTGCTCGATGGCCATCACTTGATTGGGCAGTCGCTTCAGTGCATTTCACGAGTTGCGTCGATTGTGAAAGAAGTGCGCGGCTTCTCGCACATGGGTCCTACCGGTCGACAAATGAATGACTTCAACCAGTTGATCGAGGATGTGGTGCGTATCGCACTACCGCAGTTGCGCACCCGGGCGACCCTGGTGCGCGAGTTTGGCGATCTTCCGCCGATCGAGTGCGCAGGGCAAGATATCAAGCAGGTGTTGCTCGATCTGATCCTGAGTGCTGCGCGCTCGTTGGACGGGACGGGTACGATTCGTCTGACGACGATCGCTTTGCGCGACACGATCTCGTTGGAGATTGAAGACGATGGCCGGGGCCTCACGCCGGATCAGGTAGAGCGAATATTTGATCCGGCAACCGGTCGTGGCGATTCCGATTCCGGACGCGATCTCTGCGTTGCATATCAAATCGTGCGTCAGCACGGTGGTGACATTCATCTCAGCTCGGAGTTGGGGCAGGGCACCAAGGTTTCGGTTTTTTTGCCGAGCACCGTTGACTCGTCTGGCGATTCTGTCTCGGACCTGGACGAGATCGATCATGAGGCTTCGTCTCGGGGAGGGACTTCGTGAGCGAAGTCTTCAGCATCCTCAAGCTATTCACCTGTCTCGCGTCGGCGATTCTCTCGTGTTCAATCTTCAGCCGCGACCCCGGGTTGCGCATCAACCGGCTGATGGCGGTCGTCCCCGCGCTGATCGGCATCTGGTCCCTCGGTGAATTTCTCTGGAGCCTGCAGCCGGACCCGATCGTCGCCGCGCAGATCATTCGTCTGACCACGGGATCGTGGATGATGCTCGGCCCCGCCTGCCTGCACATCTTTTCAGAACTCGCGGGCGAGCGCCGGCCCATTGCAAAAACCCTCGTCCGGGTTTCCTACGCCGTCAGTGGTCTGACCTTCTTGACCCACTGCGCAACCGGTTGGGGAATGGTCGGAACGATATCGGTGCCCTGGGGACTCCAGACCCAGCTCGATCCCTACTTCCTGTTTTTGTATGCGACCCTCGTCGCTCCCGCCGTCTATGTCTTCGTGAGTTGGGGGGCGATCCTCTCGAGCTCCGTCGAGGTCGGCCAGAGCAGAGTTTGGTCCTCATTGATTCGAGCCATGCTCACTGTCCTGGGCATCGCAACGGTCACTGACATCATCCTTCCGACTCTTGGCGTGCCGTTCCCGCCGCTTGGCAGTACGAGCGCCGTATTGGTTTCGTGCGCCGTGTTCCACCAGTTCAAGCGCTACGGTTACTCCCTGATGGCGCCGGGTACGTTCGCCGAAGAAATACTCGACGCCCTGGGAGGCGGCGTGGTCCTGTTGCGCGCGAACGGAGAAGTCCGTATCGCGAACGCGGCCTTTGAACGCATGGTTGGGGGCACCCAGGACGATGTTCGCAACACTGCGTTCGCGCAATTTGCGCCGTCGCTCGATGTCGATCTCACCAGTATGACAGATGCGGTCGAATGCGATCTCGTGACGCGAACCGGTGAGTCCATTCCAGTCTTGATCTCACCTACCCAGATGCACAATCCCTTCGGAAACCTTCGCAGCGTAGCCCTCGTGATCCGAGATCTGCGAGTGGTTTCGGCGCTGCGCGGCAGTCTCCTGGCATCGGATCGCCTGGCTACCGTGGGTGGGCTTGCGGCGAGTATCGCAGAGGAGATCCGGGAGCCGATTCAGGAGATGCGAAGCCATCTCGAACGGATGCAAATGCAGATCGGATGCCTGGACGCGGCCGCGAGCACTTGCGAATCGTCGGTAAAACTCGCCGACCTGGTCGTCGACCGAGAGGAGTTGATCGAAGAATGCCTCGAGGGGGTCGATCGGATCGAAGCCATCGTTCGCGACGTACGAGGTTTTGCATCGGGAGCATCGGGTCCGGTCGAAGCCGCAGACCTCAACGACTTGATCGAAGATGCCGTGAGGATCGCGAGTGCTCGAGCGAGTTCCGAGATCGTGGTGGAGAGAAATTTCGAGCACTTGTCGCCTGTTCTCTGTATGCCGGGCGAAATCGTACAAGTGCTGGTGAACCTGTTGGTCAATGCCTTTCATTCAATCGAGGGCGCCGGTCGAGTTCAACTCTCGAGTTGGCAGCATGGGAGTGAGGTCTGGATTTCCATTGAAGATGACGGCATTGGAATATCGCCAGATGTGATCGCGCGCATCTTCGATCCATTTTTCACCACCAAGCCCGTTGGCCACGGGACAGGTCTCGGTCTTGCGATTTCCCACTATATCGTCCGCAATCACGGCGGGGAGCTGCGCGTTGAATCTGAAGCGGGGCGGGGCACTCAATTTACGCTGGTGCTACCCAGCGGCCCCGCCGTTGCAATCGATCCAGGTGCTGTTTCGGAGCACGCGAGCGAGTAGAGTCTCGCAATGGCAGAACCTTCGGAATCCACACCACCCGGCAGTGCCGGCTCGCGCGCAGACGCGCTGCGTCGGTTGATCGAGGCTCCGGGTATTCAGCCCATGCCGTGCTGCTTTGACGCGCTCTCGGCCAAACTCGTCGAACGAGCCGGGTTTCCGCTGACCTTCATGAGCGGCTTCGCGGTTGCGGCGGCGAGGCTCGGGGTGCCCGACACCGGGCTCATCTCCTACGGGGAGATGCTCGATCAGGGCCGAAACATTTGTGACGCGGTCAGCATCCCTGTCATCGGTGACGCCGATACCGGTTACGGCAACTCGATGAACGTCAAGCGCACCGTTGCAGGCTTTGCGCGTGCGGGCTTTGCCTGCGCGATGATCGAAGACCAGGTCGCTCCCAAGCGCTGCGGCCACACCTGTGGCAAAGAAGTCGTGGGTCGCGAAGAAGCGGCGGCACGCATTCGCGCCGCGGTGAAGGTCCGGGAAGAGGGACACGACATTCTCATCATGGCCCGAACCGACGCGCGCCATGGTCACGGACTGGCCGAAGCGATCGAGCGCTGCCGAATCTTCGCCGACCTCGGAGCCGATATCTTGTTTCTCGAAGCGCCACATTCCGAAGCAGAGATGGCAAAATTGTGTGACGCACTGCCCGGACCCAAAATGGCAAACATGGTCGAGCAGGGAGACACACCCATGCTTCCCCCCGAACGGCTCGAAGAACTGGGCTTCAAATTGGCCGCCTATCCTCTGACCTTGCTCTCGGCCGCGGTTGAGGCCATGCGCGACGCCCTCGAATCGATCGGCAAGGGAACAGCCCCCGCACGCTTGACGTCATTTGAGTCGCTGCGAGATCTCGTGGGTTTCGCGCAGTACGATCGCGAACTCGAAGATCTGTCGGAGGATTGAGCTAGACCGCTCCCACGATCAACATGGTTCCGCTAAGTCCCAATTCGCCGCAACCGCAGTAGCGGCCCGTCCGGCAGCGGGAGTCTCTCGACGTGGACCTCGGCTTCCAGGTTCCAGAGGTTGTCGCCGATTTCATCGCTCAACACCTGCCTGGCCTCGTATACCCCGGGCCGAATTTCTTTGACGCTGGCGAGATGAGCTTGCCGGGCGCTCGGCTGAAACAGGATCGCCTCGTATTCAGCGTAGAAGGGGAGGAGTTCGGCTTCGAAGCGGGCGGCGTCCCAGGGGTCGTCTCGGTCCTGGTGGACACACGTCGTGGCGTTTTCGTAGTCGCGCTTTGCGACGCAACGCATGAGGTGATGCAGTTCCGATCGCACGCGCGCTTCGAAGGCCTTCGGGTCGAGGGTTGGACGCGACTCGCCGGGGTCTGCGATGCCCTGTCTCTTTTTATCGGAAACTCGATCGGGGTTCATTCGATCTTCCCACTCTTCGAGCAAGCTGGCGTCGACCCGGGAGAGAAGCGTGCGGAAGTAGGCGATCATGTCGAGGACGCTTGTGGTCTTGTGTGCCTCGGGGATCGTTTGCGACAGTGTATTGTGTACCTGGCTCAAGTATCGAAGCAGCACACCTTCGATGCGCGCCATCTGGTTGAGCTTTACGAAGTCGTTGAACGCTGAGTAGCTCTCGAAGAGTTCCCGGGCGATCGCCTTGGGCCTGATGTTGCTCCCGCCGACCCAGGGGTGTTTCTCTGCAAACATGTTGAAGGTCCGGTAGATGAATTCTGCGTTGGGCTTGGGCCAACTCACTTCGTCGAGCTTTGCGATTCGCTCCTCATAGGGCACACCTTCTGCCTTGAGCTGGGCCATGAGTTCGCTCTTGATGCGCCGCTCCTGGGCGATCAAAAGCGCTCTCGGATTTTCGAGTATTGATTCGACCAGGGCGAGCACGTCGAGGGCGCGCTCTTCTCCCTCGCTATCGAGTGCTTCGAGAACTTCGACCAGGTAGAGGGAGAGCGCGTGGTGGAGCGAAAAGTCTGGCTGCAATTCTTTGCTCACCTGCACTCGACTGCCGATCCGGTCCGGATCGGTTGTGAGTTCCAAGATGCCAGCACTTCGCAGGGCACGGAAGAGCACGGCCGCGTCCGCTACGAGTTGCCGTTTGCGACTCGGTTCTTCGAGAGAGCGGCCGATCATATCGATCATGCGCCCATAGCCTGCGCCGCGGTCACGCGGCCCCGCCGTGCTCTTCAAACAGTTGACCAGAAGCCCCACCGAGACCTGAAAGCGAGAGACCAACGGCTCTGGAGGGCTGGTGGAGAGCCGGGTCAAGGTATCCTGGTCCCAGGCGACATAGCCCTTGGTCGGTGGCTTCTTTTTGACGAGCTTCTTTTTCTTTCCCGCCGACGCCCCGGCCGCCTTGGCTTCGAGTCGCTTGTTTTCGATCACGTGTTCGGGCGCCTGGCACACCACGCTGCCCTCATTGTCGAATCCTTTGCGCCCGGCGCGGCCGGAGATCTGCAGGAACTCGCGCACGGAGAGAATCCCCACCTTCTCTCCGTCGAACTTGCAGAGCTTGCTGAACAATACGGTGCGAATCGGAATGTTTACTCCGACCCCCAAGGTGTCGGTTCCGCAGATCACCTTGAGCAGTCCGCGTTGGGCGAGGCGTTCGACGAGTAGCCGGTACTTGGGCAGCAGCCCCGCATGGTGAATGCCGATTCCATGGCGCAGAAATCGCTGTACATCCTTTCCATAAGGCGTGTCGAAACGAAATCCGATCATGGCTTCGGAGAGCGCACGCTTCTCCTCTTTGTCGCTGATGTTCGAACTGGTCAGGGCCTGGGCCTGATCCGCACACTCGCGCTGGGTAAAGTGGACGATGTAAATCGGCGCCAGGCCACTCGCCAGCAGTTTCTCGACCGTTTCGTGGACGGGCGTCTCGCGATAGGAAAAGTCGAGCGGCACGGGCCGATCATCGTTGTGAATGCGCACTGTGGTCCGTGTGTTGCGACGCTTGATCAAGTCTTCGATGGCACGGGTGTCGCCCAGCGTGGCCGACATGAGCAAGTACTGGGTGTCGGGCAGTTCGAGCAATGGGAGCTGCCACGCCATGCCGCGGTCGCGATCGCCGAAGTAGTGGAACTCGTCCATCACCACATAGGGAGCGTCGAGGGCTTTGCCCTCGGAGACCGCCATGTTGGCGAGTATTTCCGCCGTACAGCAGATGATCGGGGCGTCCCGGTTGATGCTCGCATCGCCGGTCAACATGCCGACGTTCTCGGCACCGAACTGATCGCACCAGTCGAAGAATTTCTCGTTGACGAGGGCTTTGATTGGAGCGGTGTAGAAGGACCGTTTGCCCTCGCAGCGCGCCTTGAAATGGAGGCCGAGAGCGACCAGGGATTTTCCCGACCCGGTGGGTGTGCTCAGAATGACGTGCTGACCGGTGGAGAGTTCGAGCAGCGCCTCTTCCTGGGCGGGGTAGGCGGCGAGAGAAACATCGCTGATCCAGCGCATGAATCGGTCGAGGATGACTGAGGAATCGAACAGACGACCCTCTGGGATGCGTTCGTGAAGTCTGGGCGCATCGGTGGCGATCGGCGCTGCTTTCGCGCCGGTCGCGTCGTCGTTTATGTCATCGCCACTCGATGCGGAACCATCGAGACTCTGCTTGGTACTCATAGAAGCTTCGATTTCGTCGTTCACGCGAACAAAAGGAGAACTTTCTTCGAAGTCAGACTGTCGAATCTCTATTAGACAGTGAACCAGGAACGCATACTCGGTAGCATTCTGAAGTGTAGATAGATATATATAGAGAGAGATAGATAAATAGATAGAAGGAAGCCTCGAAATGACCATGCGGACCTCGCCGCCCAAGGCGCTCAAAGCAAACCGAGGTGGCTCGATGCTTGCGAAGCTCGGCGTCACGGTCGCCCTCTGTCTTGGGCTGGCCCTTTCCGCCGGTGCGGAATCATCGTCGGTCACGGACCTGAGCACCGTCAACGTTCAGATCATCGAATCCGGTGATATCGTCGAAGCGCTGGCCGTGCCACGCGGCACCAAGGTTCGCGCCGATGCCCGACCCCGGGTTCGATTGCCGGTTTACTTCGAGTCCAATTCCGCCAAGCTCAAACCAGAAGCGTTGGTGCTGCTTGCCAAGGTGAGCAAGGCGCTGAGCGCCACGGATCTCGAATCGTTCAAATTCTCCGTCGAAGGACATACGGACAGCGTCGGGGAGGAAAGTTTCAACGCGACTCTCTCCGAGCGACGCGCCGAAGTCGTACGCGCGTTCCTGCAGGATCGCGGTGTTTCCAAGGATCGCTTGAAGTCCGTGGGTCGCGGCGAAGCGGAGCCCATCGATACGAACGTGACGAACAAGGGACGCCAGCACAACCGGCGAGTCGAAATCATCAACCTGGGTTCCGACTTCTAGGAGCCTGCGATTCGCAGTCTGCCCCCGTGCTTGTGCCAAGTGGCCAGGGCTGCAAGACTCAGGGCCCGACGCATCGTCTGTGCGTCATAAGCTTTGAGTCAGGTCGCGAATGAGTTTTCATTTACAACCGCATAAGGGGTTTCCCGGGGTCGAGGGGCCCGTGCTGATCTGCGTGATGGACGGCGTGGGAGTCGGTCGCCGCGACGAGTCCGACGCGGTCTGGCTCGCGCGAACCCCCAATCTCGATCGCCTGCACGAAATTGCCCTGTGCACCCAGTTGATCGCCCATGGACGAGGCGTGGGGATGCCCAGTGATGACGACATGGGCAACAGCGAAGTCGGGCACAACGCCCTCGGCGCCGGCCGCATCGTCGACCAGGGGGCCAAGCTCGTCGGCCGCGCCATCACTTCGGGCAGCCTGTTTGCCGGGCCGGTATGGCAGTCGATCACGCAGAGGGTGAGGGAATCGGGAGAAGCGCTGCACTTTTTGGGCTTGCTGTCGGACGGCAACGTACACAGCCACATCGATCATCTGTTTGCCCTGCTCGGGCGCTGCGACGCAGAAGACGTGCACATGGTTCGCATCCACGTCCTGCTCGACGGACGCGACGTTGCGGAGACCAGCGCCCTCGAATTCATTGATGCCCTCGAGGTCATGCTTCGGGGAATCAGTCAGAAGAAGCAGCGCGACTACCGCATCGCCTCGGGCGGTGGCCGGATGACGATCACGATGGATCGCTACGGCGCCGACTGGAACATGGTCGAACGCGGCTGGAACACCCACGTTCATGCCGAGGGGCGACGCTTCACCAGCGCGCGCGAGGCCATCGAGACCTATCGCGATGAGGACAAGGACATCGGCGATCAATTTCTTCCGGCGTTCATCATCGCCGACGACGTTAGCGGCGTGGACGAGCCCATCGGTCCGATTCGCGACGGCGCTGCCGTGGTGTACCTGAACTTCCGGGGCGATCGCGCACTCGAAATCAGTGAAGCTTTCGAGTCCGAGACCTTTCAGCACTTTGATCGGGGCCAGCGGCCCGACGTGCTCTACGCCGGCATGATGCAATACGACGGAGACCTGCTGATTCCGAATCGCTTTCTCGTCGACCCACCCGACATCGACCGAACCATGGGGGAGCACCTGGTGCGAAACGGGGTGTCGCTGCTCGCCGTGAGCGAAACCCAGAAGTTCGGACACGTCACCTTTTTCTGGAATGGCAACAAGAGCGGTTGCTTCGACGATCAGCGCGAAACCTATATCGAGATCCCGAGTGATCGCGTGCCCTTCGAAGAGCGGCCGTGGATGAAGGCCGCAGAAATTACCGACACCGTGCTCGCCGAACTGGCGACCGGCCGCTACAAGCACGCGCGACTCAATTACGCCAACGGCGACATGGTGGGACACACCGGCGATCGCGACGCCTCGATCAAGGCCGTAGAAGTGGTCGACGCAGAAATTGGTCGGCTGATCCCGCTGATCGAAAAGATGAAGGGGGCCCTCGTCGTCACCGCCGACCACGGCAACGCCGACTGCATGTACGAGTTCGACCCCGAGACCGGCGAAGTCAAACGAGACGCCAGTGGCGCGATCGCGGCAAAAACCAGCCACACCCTGAACCCGGTGCCCCTCGCCATCTACGCTCCGGGCCACCGGCTCGAGCTCGACCCGAACATAACGGGTGCGAGCCTGGGCAATATCGCCGCGACCCTGCTTCAGCTACATGGCTTGCAGGCGCCCGAGGACTACGACGTCTCGTTGCTTCGTTGATCGCCGGATGAAGTCAGGCGGCTAGGGTGCCGGGGCCGGAGGTGGCGGCGCTGGACCCGGATCTGGACCTGGGCTGAATTCTGGAGACGGAGGTGGCGGCGCTGGACCCGGATCTGGACCTGGGATTAATTCTGGAGGCGGAACCGCCGCTTGTACACACTGTTGGTACGAGAGGCAGGGGTTGACCGTGGCGATTGGCGGGGGCCCGAGCGTGCCGGTCGGGATGATCGGCGGGCCGGCCGAGACGATGGGGAGCGTTTCTTCCACGTCCATCATGGCAATCATTTGTACCGAGCTCTTGCCGTATGTGTGACGTGCGGTCTTGACCGCGGCGACGCGATAGCGAGAGTCGTCCAGGCAAGCACTCGAAAATGAGGCGGAAGCAATATCGGCCGCTTCGACCTCTCCCGGCCCAGAATCCTTTCGGATCGTGACCTTCTGGCCCGTGGAGATGACGACGCTCTGGTGGGCGAAATCGCCGATTCCCGCGACCCGAACGTCACGGTCCAGGGACGTGACGACTGTGTCCCCCGTCAACAGGTCTACTGCCAGGTGGGCTTCCGTTCCGAGCACGGTTGCGATGGCGGTCGGGGTGTGAATTGCGAGCGGGTCGTCCGTCGCGCGTTCGCCAGCGCTGATCTTCAGCTGTCCGGTTCGCAAATGCATCGCGCTCGGGCTTCCGTCGGGATCGCCCAGAAAACCGAGTGATGCGCCGTGACAAAGTCTCACGATCGCAGCGTCGTCCACCATCAGCGATGCCGTCGCGTTGCCTTCGAGTTCAATCCGATCACCCGGTGCGAGTACGTCATCCTGAGCGAGATTCGCGCTTTCGGTGGTCACATTGCCCGTGGTCGAAGTCAGCACGGTTGCCGCGCCAGCGACCCCCGCAAGGGACATCGCCACCAGGAGCAGCGCACAAGCGATCGCTGTCTTCTGTGAAATCGATTTGGGAAAGAGAATGGTTCGAGTTTGGGGGATCATGGCGTGGCTCCAATTTCCGAGGGTTCTGGGGGATCGGATCAGAAGGTGAAAGTGACATAGCTTCCGACGACGTGTCGGTTGAAGTCGTAGTCATCGACGTTTGAGTCGTTAAATGTGAATGAACCGCGAAGCGCAAGTTCCACGTAGGGTGTCATTGGCACGGTCAGGTCCAATTTTATCGTGTAGATACTGTCTTCGCGCTTTTTACCGTTTACGTTGACGATGGTTCGATGGTCGTATTGTTGATATTGATACTTGAGCAGCACTGCGGCGCGCATGTCGCGCGGGAGTTCGATCCCCGCGCCGGTAGCGAGTTCAAAGCCGTCGTAGTCGAATTCGGTGCCCTTGGTCGTCGAACGTTCGTAGGCCATTCCGACCCGGGCGAAGGTAAGGGGCGCGGGCAAGTAAATGAACTGGCTCACTCCGACGATATGGAGTTGGCCGTCGGGGTCGAAGGCGCTCTGCCCGCCGATCGATTTATCGTAATCGAAGTCGTGGAACTGATACAGCAGCTGGGTGACTCCCCAATCGTCATTCGTGTAGGTGAGCGACGGCGCCACCCGTCTCATGTCTCGATACGAGTTGCTGAGGTCGAGTTTGGTTATTCCGTAATCGAGGCGGAGGCCCGCACGAAAATCGCCAAGCTCCCAGCCGAGACCCAGCCACCCCACGTTGGTAAATTGATCGACCTCGTCGGTCTCGCTGTGCAGGCTCAGAAAACCGCTATAGCCGAGTCGTACCGTGATCTGTTCCCAGTCCACGACGTCGTAATACGTGTCGATGGAAAAGACGCCCGTGGCGCCACCTTCGCGTTTCGGAGTAAAAGTGCTGAATCCTTGTGGGATCCGCGAGGTGCCGACGTAAGTCGGGTTGCTGTCATATTCGATCCCGGTGCTGGCATCGAAGCCCCACCAACGTGATTCGGGTTGGATCTTCTTGCCCAGCAGGTCGGCGGAAAGGGCCAGGGGGTCAGACGGTGAGAGCGAAGCGGCGTCCGCGAAGGCCGCGGTCGAGGCCGCGAGATTGCCCATGAAGACTTCGGCGAGGCCCATGTAGTAGCGCGCCTGCAGACGGATCGACGGGTCGAGGCTCAGGGCGGACTGCATGTGAAGGACCGTCTCGGGAAAATTCTGCTGGCGATAGTCCGCAACGCCGGCGTAGTACTCCGCCTGGCCGTTGTCGGGCTCGACCGCCAGCACGCGATCAAACTCCAGCGCCGCCTCTGCGGCGCGGTCGCGGTGAAGCAGGGCGACACCCAGGGTAAAGCGGATCTCCGGGTCTTCGGGGTCGGCGGTCACCGCGCGTTGGAAAAACTCAATGGCCAGTTCGGGTTGGCCCTGATCGCTTGCAATGATGCCGAGGAACTGGAGGGTCGACGCGTCTTCCGGATTCCCGGACAGCGCCACTTCAAAGTGACTCCTGGCCGCGTCGAGATCGTTTTCGCCAAAGGCGACGACCCCCCGGTGGTAGGCGAGTTCCGATTCGACCGAGGCCGCGGCCGAGCCGCTCACCCCCCAGGCGATGGCCAGCCACAGCAGCGTCGGCAGCAGCGCGAAACGGCCGCGGCGCGGCCGCTTCGGGTGTTGCTGTTCAATTTCCCTCGTCATTCGATTCCTTCTGCCTGCTTCAATTTGCAGTCCATCCCGCACAATTTGCGCCGTGTCGCTGGTGCGCCGAACTCCTCGACGCAGCCGACAGGGAACCAATTATTGTACTTCCCCACGGCAATTTATACACACTTTCGAGCACTTGCCGGGATAACTGCAGAACCGTCTCAGCCTTGCTTTGAGCCAATTCGTAAGCGCTGTCGACTCTCATACTCCACTCACGACCCGCCATCGGGGGGAAAATATCCCAATTGGCGGCGAGGGCGTCTTCAATAATGTGGTTTCTCGAAGCCATTTGTGTCGCGATTCTCGCTGCGAATCGACGCCATTTGGGTCCGGGTTCTCTGCAGGTCCGGCGCAGATACGCAACCCGTACGCAGGTAGGGCGGGCGCTTGCAGCGCACAGTCTGGAAGCTGGGGTCCGCTATGGTGATTGCTCATGACCAGAGCTGAAAAGGCGGAGAAGATTCGCAAGCTTCTCGACGCCTGTTATCCCCGCACCCCAATCCCGCTCGACCACAACGACCCCTTTACGTTGCTCGTCGCAGTACTGCTGTCGGCACAGTGCACCGACCTGCGGGTCAACCAAGTGACCCCCGCGCTGTTCGACCTCGCGGCGACGCCGCAGCAGATGAGCGAGACCACGGTCGCCAAAATTCAAGCGACCATTCGTTCTTGCGGGTTGTCCCCGCAAAAGTCGAAGGCCATTCACGGGCTTTCGAAGCTTCTGGTCGAGCGACACGCGGGCCGGGTGCCGGAGAATTTTGCAGACCTCGAGGCGTTGCCCGGAGTCGGGCACAAAACTGCGAGCGTGGTGATGAGCCAGGCCTTTGGGCATCCCGCCTTTCCGGTGGATACCCACATCCATCGACTCGCTGGGCGTTGGGGGCTCAGCAACGGCCACTCGGTCGAGAAGACCGAGCGCGACCTCAAGCTGCTGTTTGCTCGGGAGAGCTGGGGACGGGTGCATCTGCAAATGATCTTCTTCGGTCGGGAGCACTGTCCGGCGCGCTCTCACGACTTGTCCGCCTGCCCGATTTGTTCCTGGGCAGCGACCCAGAAGCGAATCCGTGAAGAGGCGAAGAAAAAGTAAAAAAACAATAGACGAAGTGCTGACGCTTCAGGGTCCCGTCGTGTCCGCGCGCCGAATCAGGACCACGCGTCCGATCTGGCGCGAGTCGGGTGGGAATTCGACGTCGGTCCATTCGATCCGTCGACCCACGAGTTGAATCAATCGCAGGCCGCGTTCGGTTTCGACGAACCCCTTGGCTCGCAAATTGCCCTTGCCCGCGAGTTCCTCTTCGATCTGTGATTCGCGGGTTCCGCTGGGAACTTCCCAGATCCTGGTGCTGAATTCTTCATGATGGTGGGGTCTCGATTCTGGGGGCGTGCCATTGCGATCCACGGCAGTTGCGTCGGGCGGAAACAGAAGCTCGGGTTCGATCTGGCCGCGCACGGCGCGGACGATGGGTGCATCGGGTTCGATTTCGCGCAGTCTGGCCTCGACGTCCGGGAGATCGGAGGCTTCGATCAGGTCGATCTTGTTGAGAACCAGGAGATCGGCCGACGACACCTGATCCCGGAAGGTCCCCTCGAGATCGCGGCCTTCGGCGATTTGTTCGGCATTGACGACGACGATCGCCATGTCGTCTCCGATCCAGGCCGAGACGGGCTTGCGCCAAAAATTGAGCTGGGTGTCAAAGGGCAGTGCCACGCCCGAGGTTTCGATCACAATTCGATCGGGATTCACTTGTTTGTGTAGCATTTCGAGGGTTTCGATCAGGTCGTCGGAGAGTTCGCAGCAAACACACCCGCCTTCGATCTCGACAAAGGCTTCGCCAGAAGCTCCGAGCATCGCGCGATCCACGCCGAGTTCGCCCAGCTCGTTGGAAACGATCGCGACCCGCAGTCCCAACTGCTGTGCATTGGCCAGCAGATGCTGGACCAGGCTCGTCTTGCCGGAGCCGAGAAAGCCAGAAACCACCAGCGCCGGGATGCGCTCCGGGGATTGGCCTTGGCTTTGGTTTTGCGGTGCCTTTGCCTGTTTATTTGCTTCAATCTCACGCATGACTCCCCCAGAGATAGGGGATCCGCGCGGGTCTCGCTTCGATTTTCGTACCCCCGCCTGTCGGACCGCTATTGTTCCCCCAATGCTGCGAGGGCGGGTTTTCGCCGCAGTCTGACTGGAGCAAGTCGTCTATCGCCAGTCGTCTTGAACCGCTAGTCAGAGGAGAATGTCATGGCCGATCGTGAGCTGAATCTATTCGTCATCGGAGCGGGTTCGGGAGGCGTTCGGGCGGCGCGGTTTTCCGCCGACTTCGGCGCGCGGGTGGCGGTTGCCGAGGAACGCTATCTGGGCGGCACCTGCGTCAATGTCGGTTGCATTCCGAAAAAGCTTCTCGTCTACGCTTCACACTTCGCCGAGGACTTTCGCGACGCCGAGCGCGGCTTTGGTTGGAGGGTGGGGGCCTCGAGTTTCGACTGGCCAACCCTGATCGAGAACAAGAACGTCGAAATCGAACGATTGAACGGAATCTACGACGGACTGCTCGATGGCGCTGGCGTCGGACACGTCGAAGGTCATGCGACGATCATCGATCCCCACACGGTCGAGGTCGCGGGCAAGACGTATTCGACCGAATCCATCCTGATTGCAACCGGGAGCTGGCCACGGCTGCCCGAACTCCCCGGGATCGAACACGCGATCAGCTCGAACGAGGTGTTCTTTCTCGAAGAGCAGCCCCAGCGCGTGTTGATCGTGGGCGGCGGCTACATCGCAATCGAGTTCGCGGGCATCTTCAACGGCCTGGGAAGCGATGTGGTTCAGGTCTATCGAGGTCCTTTGTTCTTGCGCGGTTTTGACGACGACGTGCGCGCTCATATTGCAACCGAAACCCGAAAACACGGGATCGACTTGCGCTTCGAAGTGAACGTCGAGTCGATCGAAAAGGTCGAGGGCGGATTGCGTGCGGCGCTGACCGACGGCACGGAACTCGAGGTGGACCAGATCCTGTACGCAACCGGTCGCGCCCCACTCACTGCGAAGCTGGGCCTCGAGAACGTCGGCGTCGAACTCGATGCAAAGGGTGCCATCGCAGTCGACGAATACTCGCGCTCCTCGGTTCCGAATATTTACGCAGTCGGCGACGTCACCAACCGCATCAACCTCACCCCGGTGGCGATTCACGAAGGGGTATGTCTCGCCAATACGCTGTTCAACGACACGCCCATGATGCCGGTCCACCGAGATGTCCCCGCGGCGGTTTTCTGCCAGCCTCCGATCGGAACCGTCGGCTTGACCGAAGCCCAGGCCCGGGAGGAATACGCGGAGATCGATGTCTTCGAGTCGAGCTTTCGAGCGCTCAAGCACACGCTCACCAAGGGCGAAGAAAAGACCTACATGAAGCTGATCGTGGATCGCAAAACAGATCGCGTGGTGGGGCTCCATATGGTGGGACCGGAGGCGGGGGAAATCGTGCAGGGGTTCGCTGTGGCGTTGAAGTGCGGCGCGACCAAGGCGCAATTCGACGCGACGATCGGCGTTCACCCGACCTCGGCGGAAGAGTTCGTCACCATGCGTACGCCGCGCTGATCAGTTCGCTGTGTCGCTTTCGGGATCGATGCCCATGATCTCGAGGTAGCAGCTCCGGATGCGCTCGGTGATGTCCCGGTAGTCCTTCTGCAGGGCGCGTCGCGCTCCGCCTTCGCTGCCTGTTTCGGTGTAACCGAGTTGGCGAGCGATCGCGTCGAGGTCGCCGTGTTCGACGTCCAAACTCGAGATCGAGCGGTTCTCTACGATCCGCAGCCGACTGCCCAGTTCCTGCAAAAATTCCCAACCGTCTTTCAGGGTGCGCGCGGTCTTGGAATCGATCAGCCGTAGACGCTGGAGATTTCCGCGCTGGATATCGAGGGTGGTGACTTCGAGCAGTTCGGGGTAGTCGCCAGCGTGTAGTAGCTGCAGGTACTGAACGGCGCATTCAATGTCGAGGGAACCACCGCGGCCGGTTTTGTAATCCCGCAGCCGATTCGTTTCGCGAGCGAGTTCTGATTCCATGCGGGTGCGCAATTGATGGATCTCACTGGCCAGGTGCTCCGGGTTGGGCTTGGCGAGGATGTCCCGACGCAACTCGCGATAACGCTCGGCGAGTTCTTCGCTACCGGCGACCGGGCGTGCGCGCAGCAATGCCTGTCGCTCCCACGTCGCCGCTTGTTCGGCGTGATAACGCGTATAGGCCTGCAGCGAACACACGAGCAGGCCCTGGTTGCCGCTGGGACGCAGTCGAGCATCGACCTGATAGCACGAGCCGAGCGCGGTCGGGGTTTGCAGCGCCGAGATGAAGCGTTGGGCCAGCCGCACGTAGTAGTCCTGGGCCGAGGCCTCGGAAATCGTGGCTCCCTCGGCGCGCGTGTAGATGAAGATCAGGTCGAGGTCACTGCCATAGGTGAGTTCGAAACTCGCGAGTTTGCCCATGCCCACGACCAAGAACTCACCCTGTTTCGACGTCGCGCTGGCGTCGCTCCGGCTCGCTGCCAGTTGCAGTTTGCTGAGCTTCAGGGCTTCTTCGATACACACTTCGGCAATCTCGCTGAGCGCGCGTTCGGTCTCGTAGCGTTGGGCCTTTTTGGCGAGATCGATCAGGGCCACGTTGAAGGTGTGGCGATGATGAAAGAGGCGCAGGGTATCGAGCTGTTCTTCGAGATCGTCTCCGCCGTCTTTCGAGCTGGACTGGGCGGCGACGTTTGCGTAGTCCAGCGCAAGCTGTGTGCGATCGAACAGCAGTGTGTTGGGATCCTGAAACAGGGGCTCGATCAGTCGGGGATAGCGGGCGAGGTAGTTCGACAAAAAGTTCGATGCCCCGAACAAGGCGGTCAGCCGGGGAACGAGTTCGGGGCGATCGAGCAGCAACTCGAAGTAGAAACGCCGCCTGCCCGTGCCGGCAAGAAACCGGTCGAGGTTGTTGAGCGCGCGGTCGGAATCCGCGCATTCGTCTATCGCCGAGGAAAAGCGGCTGACGAGTTCGGCGATGAGATCCCGCATCAAATCAAATTCGAAAAGTTCGGGAACCGCGCGCTCGAACAACTCCTGCACCCGTTCCCGGTTTCCTTCGCCGACCGAATCCGTGGCCAGACCCCGCAAGAAGGTTCTTCGCCGGTCGATTTCCCGCTGGAGCTGTTCCGCTGCGTCTTCTTCGAGATAATTCATCGCGCGCGCGAGTCGCTTGAAGCCGTTCTCGGACGTGGGCACTCGGTGAAGCTGACGTTCTCCCTCCATCTGCAGCCGGTTTTCGATCCGGCGCAAGAAGAGATAGGTGTCGTGGAGTTCGACAGCAGTTTCCGGATTGAGCAGGCCGACGGCTTCCAGGTTGCGCAGGGCGCCCTGGGTCGATCGATCCCGCAGTTGCAGGATGCGACCTCCGTGGAGTAGCTGGAGTGCCTGGGCGATGAACTCGACGTCGCGGATGCCGCCCGGGTCGATCTTGACGTCGAAGGCATCGGACTCCCCGCCCCGAGCACTCTGGATCTTGTGCTTGAGGTCGCGAATGCCGTCTGCGATCCGGTAGTTCAGGGTGGCGTTGTAGATTGCCGGGGCGGCCGAAAGGATCGCGTGCCAGCCCAATGCCACGGCGCCCGCCACCGGTCTGGCCTTCACGAACGCTGCTTTTTCCCAGGTGTGTGCCCACGATTCGTAATAGGACACGAGCGCTTCGTCGGTCACGACCAACGCACCCTGGGTGCCGTGGGGTCTGAGTTCGAGATCGACCCGGTAAAGAAATCCCTCCTGCATGTTTGCGCTGACGAGGTTGCCAAACTCCTGGGCCAGGCGATCGAAGTAGATCGTCGGTTCGCTGCCCTCGAGGGTTTCGCCCGGGGGAGCGGCGTCACAGACATAGACGAGATCGACATCAGACGAGTAGTTGAGCTCCCCGGCGCCGAGCTTGCCGAGCGCGAGGACACAGAAGCGAAGCGGATGCAGAAGGCCTTCGGGATCGCGGTAGGCCGGAGGCTCGAGTTGCACGCCGACGCGTGCCTCTGCCATGAACAAAGCGCGATCGAGGATCACATCTGCGAGTTGGCTCAGGTCGAGCAGGGTGACTTCGCTGCGGGCGAGCGGGACCCAGTCGGAGCAGCAGTCGCGTACGGTGATGCGGGCGAGTTCGCGGTATTTGAAAATACGCAACCGTTCGGCGGGGTCGTGGTCGCCGGGTTGATCGAGCAGAGCATCGAGTCGCTGCTCGAGTTCTTGGGGCTGCGGGTGCGTTGTGAGGTCGTCATCGAGCAGATGGATCAGAAGTTCGGGATGCCGCCCGAGAACGTTGGCGAAAAACGGGGCAATTCCGCACAGCGCATACAAAATACGCCCGAGCTTCGCGGGGTCCGCCTCCGCTCGCGGGAGCAAGGCCGTGGGATCGGCTTGATCGAGAAGCTTGGCGGCGAGGTTTTTCGCCTGATCGACCTGGGGCGCGTCGTCGAGAGCGCGGGCTACGGTTTCGAGCCACTCGCACCCCTCGGCGTTGAGGCCGCCCTGGGATTCAAAACGCGCCGCATAGCTGATCGGGCTGTCGGCCACGCGATGAAACTAGCCCAGTCGTGAACGGCTTCCGAGCGGGCATTTGAGTGGCCCGTCTCTTACTGTGTGGCCGACCTCGAGCCGTGTGGCGTGAAAGCAAAAGACTCCGCGGAGAAATGTGATGCACCGCAGACCCCTGCTCGATCTTCTCGACGTATATCAGCGGGGAGCCCCCGAAGAATCAGTCGTAGTGGAGAAGATCCGCAGCCTCGTCATCGCCAACGAGAGGTGTTTCGATCGCGATTGTCTGCCCGGGCACATCACGGCTTCGAGCTGGATTGTCTCCCACGATCTCGAGCGAGTTTTGCTCACCCATCACCGCAAGCTCGGTCTCTGGCTTCAACTCGGGGGACACGCGGACGGTGAACCCTGTGTGCTCGACGTCGCCCTGCGCGAAGCCCGTGAGGAGTCGGGAATGCAGCAGTTCCGGGTCGTGGGTCCGGACGAGTTGGCGGTTCCGCTCGACGTCGACGTCCACCTGATTCCCGCGCACAAAAACGAACCCGCCCACGAGCACCACGACATTCGCTACCTGCTGATCGCCGAACCCGGTCAAGAGTTGGTCGTCAGCGACGAGTCGCTGGACCTGCGCTGGTTCCCCATCGGCTCACTGCCCGACATGCTCGACGACGAGAGCATGCTGCGGATGAATACCAAGGCCCATTCGCTGCTCGCGTCTCTGCCTCGGGACTAGCAGGCTGCAACATCCCGCAGGGATTTGCCGGTGTGTAATTTGTTTCCCTCTTACGCACGACTGGTCGACTTCCCACGGGTTCCGGTAACCCCGGGGATTAAAAAACCTTTTAAAATTAATGATTTACGTCTATATGGTCGATCAGGTAATGGCATAGCGGTTGCAGTGATTACCCCACAGTACGGACGAAAGAGGTTGATCATTCCCGCGGGAGGGCGGTGCGAGGGGAACGAGGACACCGATTCGATGGAAGTCAGCAGGTCGACAAGACTAGGGAAGCATCTCGCAGCCGCGCTCGCTGTCGCGGTCTTCGCGGGATTGTCTGCCACCCCAGCCGCCGCCAATCACGACGTTGTTCCGGCCGCCTATTTCTCGCTGGCGTCCTATCAACCCAACGCAGCCAACGCGGCCACGCAACACGCCAGCGGGCTGATCGCATCCGAGGGCCTGGCGGCAGCGGAGTTTCGCCCGGGTCTCTACCGCGCTCGTAACTTCGTCATCCTGAACGTGAGCCGCGAGATCAAGCTCCTCAAAGAAGATCTGGTCGTACGCCTGAAGAGTCCCGGCAAGCGCAATTCGATCGTGATGGTCGAGTTCAGGTTTTAGCCGGGACCGGACCCCAGCGCTTCGCGCAGGGCGGCATCGATCGGCACCGCCTGGAACAGCCTCAAGGGCGTGATCGAAACCCTCCCTTCACTCACGATCGCCAGATCGGTTTGGGCGTCGCTCGGTCGGCGTTCTTTCAAGCCCTGGTAGTCGCCGGTGTAGACAGGTCCCTCGCGTAGCTTGAACAAGGCGTCGTAGCCCACCTGGGCGATCTCGGTCACGACCCTCGGTGTCGCCAGCGATACCTCTCGAGGAAAGTTCACATTCAACAGATCGACGCCGGGCGGTAGTCCCTGGGCGAGCACGCCGCGTACGATGTCCGCAGCCACCTCTGCGCTGCGCTGCCAGAGTTCCTTGCCCTCGACCGACCTCGCATACTCAGTGAAGGCAACATGGCCTCCCCGCACACCGATCGAGAAGGCGATGGCCGGCAGTCCCGCAATGACCCCTTCGGTGGCGGCGCCCACCGTGCCACTGCTCATCACAAAAGCCAGGCCGTGGTTCAATCCGATGTTGATGCCGGCGACCACGAGATCGGGTCGCTCGTCGAACACGGTGTGAATGCCGAGGTTGGCGCAGTCGGCCGGAGTTCCGGTCGAGGTCATGATGCGCGGCTCACCCTCGCTTGCTTTGCGGGTGAACACCTTGATGTCCTCGAAGCGCGTCACCGCCTTCGAAATCCAGCTCCGTTCGCAGTCGGGCACCAGGGTATTGACGATCCCGACGTCTTCGATTCCTTCGAGCGCCCGAATCAGCGGGATCAACGCGGGAGATGTCACGCCGTCGTCGTTGGTGAGTAGCAGGGTTGTCGTCATGGCCCGCAGAGTAGCGTCTGTACCGCACGCGGTGGGCTCGAAGCCCAGCTATGATGCGGACATGAGAGATCTCGTTGCCGATTTACTCGCATTTATCGATCGATCGCCGTCGCCCTATCACGCGGTGGCCGAAACCGAGCGCCAGCTAAGAGGTGCCGGGTTCGTGCGTCTCGAGGAACCTGCGGTATGGGATCTCGTACCTGGAAGCCGGTGCTATGTCGTGCGCGGGGACGGCAGCATGGTGGCTTTCCACATTGGGACCGCGATGCCCGCCAAGGGTGGCTTCCGCATCATCGGTGCCCATACCGATTCCCCAAATCTGAGACTGAAGCCGCTCCCGGACGTCGCCGCCCACGGCTACAAACAGCTGGCCGTGGAACCCTATGGCGGGGTGCTGCTCCACACCTGGCTCGATCGCGATCTGTCCCTTGCCGGGCGCGTCGTGGTCCGGGGCCCCGATGGCCCGCGCGTGGTCTTGCTCGACTTTGCCCGCCCGCTGCTGCGGGTTCCCAATCTCGCCATTCACCTCAACCGCGAGGTCAAACAAGAGGGCCTCAAGCTCAACGCGCAAAAACACCTGGTCCCCATTTCCGGACTCGACGGCGGGCCGAAGCTGCGGGATCTGGTCGCGACGGAATTGCGCGCTCAGGAGTTGGCCGAAGTGTCCCCGGACAAAATTCTCGGCATGGACCTGATGGCCTACGACATCCAGCCCGCCAGTGTCTCGGGGTTCAGGGGAGAGTTCATTCATGCCTCCAGGCTCGACAATCTCGCTTCCTGTCACGCCGCAGTTTCGGCGCTGCTCGGCACCGGGGACGGCAACCTGCCCGGGTACACTCGAGTCGTGGTCCTCTACGACCACGAAGAAGTGGGGAGCCGCAGCGCGACCGGCGCCGCAGGTCCCTTCCTGGTCGACTCCCTCGATCGGATCGTGGCGGGGGTCAAGGGCGGAGAGCCCCAAGGACTGTCCCGGGCGCTGGCAAATTCAATCTTGATTTCTGCCGATATGGCGCACGCGGTACACCCCAACTATTCCGATCGCCACGAATCGAGCCACCGACCGGTGGTTGGCAAAGGACCGGTGATCAAGATCAACAACAACCAGGCTTACGCGACCGACGCCGTGACCTCGGCCACATTCGTAGATCTGTGCGAGGAGAAGGGGATCACGCCCCAGTACTTCGTCTCGCGCAGCGACCTCGCGTGTGGTTCCACGATCGGTCCCATCACCGCATCGAAGCTCGGCATCCCCACGGTCGACGTCGGAAACCCGATGCTCTCGATGCACTCGTGTCGCGAGATGGCGGGCACCGCCGATGTCGAACCGATGGTGGACGTGATGGAAGCGTTTTTCGGAAGTGGCGCCTGACGGCACCCTTCTCGCCCCCACCGGCTACCCCGCGAGCTACCCCGCGAGAATGGCGCGACCGATGACTTTGAGTTCGAGAATTGCCTTTACGCCCTCGAAAATCGGAAGCACCGTGGCATCGACCACGTAGCGACTGATCGGATACTCCTCGGCGTAGCCCCAGCCGCCGTGCAGCACCTGCCCCTCCTGGCTCACGGTGACGGCGACGTCGCAGGCCAGAAGCTTTGCCTGGGAGGCCAAGGTGCCGGCCGCACGCGGATCTTCGTCGAAGGCGATGGCCGCGGCATAGGTGATCGCCCGGGCCCCGGCGATGCGGGCCGCCATCCGGCCGAGGGTGTACTGGGTGAGTTGGAACTCGGAGATCGGCTGTCCGAACTGCTCGCGATCTACCACGTAGCGCGCGGTCTCTTCGAGCGATCCCTGGGCCAGTCCGCAGGCGCGTCCACTGGTCTGGAGACGCCCGGCACCAAAGCCCGCCATCTGCAGATAGAAACCCCGGTTGAGTTGGGCTTCGCCGCCTACTAGATGGTCGTTGGGGACAAAGTAGTTCTCGATCTGCAGCGTGAAGGAGTGCATACCGCGGTAGCCCGGTGTCGCGTCGGCTTTGCCGACCATGCGACCTCCGCCGGGCTGGATACATTCAAACTCATGCCCTCGGTACGACTCCTTGGGGACGATGAACAGTGAAAGCCCCTTCTGGCCCTTCGAAAGGTCGGGGTCCGTGCGGGCGAGCAGGGCGAGTACGTCGGCGCGACCGGCGAAGGTGCACCAGGCCTTGGGTCCGTTGAGGATCCAGCCCTCCTGGCCGTCGACGGTCCCGCGTTCCGCCCGGCAGCGCAGCGAGGCGACGTCGCTACCGATGCCGGGTTCGGTGACCGCGATCCCCACCATGATTTCACCCGAGGCGAGCTTGGGCAGCCAATGAGACTTCTGCTCGTCGGTCCCGCCGCCGAGCAGCGCCTTGGCCAAGATCTCAGGACGGGTGATGAGTGAGCCCGCTCCGGCCAGGGAAGCGCGGGAGAGTTCTTCCGTGGTCAGGATCATGGCGAGATTGCCCATCTCGATGCCGCCGTATTTTTCGGGAATGGCAAGGCCAAAGAAGCCCAGCTCCGCCATGCCCTCGAGCAGTTCTTCGGGGACCAGATCGTCGGTGCGGTGGATGTGTTCGGCCCGGGGCATGACTTCGTTCAGGGCAAACTCGCGCACCTGCGCCCGCACCTGCTCGTGGAGTTCGTCCATGGGCAGATCGTTCGAGCCTCGGGTCTCGCACACGTGGACGCCGATCGCGCGCATCACGGTCTGGCTGGTTGCGCGCCGGACGATCGCCCGGGCTTCCGACGAAAACAGCGATTCAAGGGCTGCATCGTCGAGACCGAGATCAATGCCGGCTGCACACAGCCGGTTGTAGAGGCCAGTCACCAATTCGCCCACCGCTGCCACCGCGACCCGCTCGCGCTCGGGGTTGCTGTTTCCGTCGGCGGCGAGAGTATCGAAGTCGTTCAGCACCTGATGGGCTGCGACCGCTTCGGTCGACGCATAGGCGATGCGCGACGTCAGGACCTGGTGGTCGTCGAGGGTCTTGCCTCGATCCGTGATGTCTTTCGCACGGGAAACGGCTTCTTCGAGCAGACGGGTCGCTGCGGCGAGCAGGCTCTTGACCTCGTCAATGCTGGGCTGTGAATTCGGAGATGGGGTCGTGTTCTGGGTCATTTCTTCAAATAGTCCGTAAGTTCGTCGACCAGGGCTGCGCTGCCGAATACCAAATCGAGCTTGTTGCCCGGTCGTGTGCGGGAGACGCAACGGCCTCCCGCTTCTGGGATGAGAATCTGGGTGGCCGCAGCGTCCCAGGGATTGAGATCCATGTCCACCATGGCGTCGACGCCGCCGCAGATCACCTGGGCGTGGCCGAAGGCGTCGGTATAGCCCCGAAGCATCGGGATGTCTCGGGTCATTCGCTCGTAGGCTTCCCTTTCACCGGCTCTGTCGAACAAAAATGCATCGCCGTGAGAAATCAGCGCGCGGCTGAGGTCGCTGGCCTCGGAGACCTTGACCGGCTGGCCGTTCAAGCGGCAGCCGCCGCCTTTCCAGCCGAGGATCCGCTCGTCGAGGGCGGGAAGATCGATCAGACCGAGCACCGGCTCTCCGTCCTCGACCAGCGCGATGATCGTCGAGTAAAGGGGAATGCCGCGGGCGTAGGCGATGGTCCCGTCGATCGGATCGACGATCCACTGCACGTCTGTTGAGCCCTCGGTCCCGAACTCCTCCCCCATGACCCCAAACTCCGGAAATGCCCGGCGCAAGATCTTGCGGATGGCGGTCTCGGCGGCGAGATCGGCTTCGGTCACCGGCGAGCCATCGGCTTTGATCTCAATCGATACGCTGCGAAAGCGCGAGACGATTTCTTTGCGCGCCGCGTCGCTCGCCAGGCACGCCGTGCGTGCCGCCTGTTCCAGGATTTCGGGTTTCACGGCGCGCAGTCTAACACGAGGCGGGAGGACGGACTCGACCGGGGAGCCCCCAAATAGGCGCGTTTTCAGCGCTTCCTCGAGAACCCCAGCAGGTCCATCGGCAGCGGGCTAGAGTTGCCGCCCGATGGCCAGTCAAAATGATGCAATTGCAATACTGGGTGGGACGGGAGACCAGGGTCTCGGTCTCGCACTTCGCTTTGCCAAGGCGGGCCGCCCGGTCGTAATCGGTTCGCGAAAAGCCGAACGCGCAATTGCTGCTGCAGAAGAGGTGACGTCAGCCGTGCCCGGGGCGCCTGTGTCGGGCTGCGGCAATGCAGAGGCCGTGAAGCGCGCGGCGATCGTGATTCTCTCGGTGCCCTTCGAACACACGGCGGCAACCGTCAAGGGCATCCGGGAGTCGCTGTCCGATGGGCAGATTCTCGTGTCCATGGCAGTTCCCCTGGCCACGGCGGTGGGCGACGGCGCTGTCCGCACCCTCGGCATCTGGCAGGGTTCCTGCGCCGAGTTGGTGAAGTCGCTGGTACCCGACGGCGTCGCGGTGGTGAGTGCCTTTCAGAATGTTTCGGCCCATCGCTTGCGAGATCTCGACCGCGAGGTCGACTGCGACGTCGTGGTTTCGGGGCCCAAGGACGCGCGCGATACCGTGATCGGCTTGTGCAGCCTGATCCCCGGGTTGCGCGGCCTCAACGGCGGCGGGCTCTCCAACGCGAGAATCGTCGAAGAGATGACGGCCCTGATGATCGGGATCAACATTCGTTACAAGCTTCCCGAGGGAGTCGGCATCCGCTTCACCGGACTGCCTGAAGTCTAGAGATTCCAGGACCCACCAGGGCGACGCTCAGCGGTTGCACCAGACCCGCGCGGAGCAGGCCGGGAAATCACCACGAATTCGAGCCTTTGAGGCCGATATCTGCGTCACGCTTTCCGCTCGCGAGGAGGGTCGAAGTTTTTTTGCCGACCTTTGCCTTGAAACTCAAGCAGTTGTGGTTGTAGGTCGATCCAACCCCCATATTTTGTGTTTTTTCGGTTGACGCGTGCCTGTCATGGTCGTACAAAGCAAAGACGGGGATGTGAGGTTCCTCCTGTAGCCTGGGGGGGTCGCAACCGAGTGGTTGCGGGGAGGAACTTGAGTCTGAGATAGGGACGGAGGACCCTGCTCCTACTCGAGGACGCCAAGGAAACTTGGCGTCCTTCTCATCACTGCAATCGGACTACCCAGTGCCAACGAAAGAGCCAACATCGGCTCCAACAACAGCTCCAATAACAGCTCCAACAACAGCGCCAACCGGGAACCGACTACCAAGCACAACCAAGCGCCAGCCAACCGTTCAAGCCAGACCAAGCCAAGCAAACCAAGCACGAGGAATTAATTGAAGTTTTGAGATGCCGCGCGTTCCAGGTCGGGAACGCGTGAATGGTTCGTGCGCCGCAAAAAAAGGTATCGCAGTTAGTAACGATGTTTTGATTTAGGACAGAGCAAACGAGCAAGACGGACAACAAGAAATCAAGCGAACGCCAAAAGCTAAAAACAGATCGATCCGGAGAGAAATTATCGTCGGCCGCGTTACTCTGTTCAGTCCGGCGGAAACATCAGCGATCAGCATTGAAGATGAAGCGATGAAGCATAGAAATGGGGGAAAGCACTAATGGGTGACACCGAGGGCGGACGACGTGGCAAGCGAGCCAAGGCTGCCAAAGCAAATCGCAAAGGGCGCTCGGCAAGGACAGCAGGGATACAGAGAAAATCGAAATCATCCTCTAAGACCCGACCCCACGCGAAACACGGCCTCGCCATCACCCGTCACTTCACGCGCCCCGGAGAAGATCCCTTCGACTCGGTCGAATGGGAGATCCGCTCAGCCAAGATTACCAACGAATCCGGCGACTCGGTGTTCGAGCAAAACGACGTCGAGATTCCCGCGCAGTGGTCGCAACTCGCAACCAACGTCGTGGTCTCCAAGTATTTTCGCGGACACCTGGACACCCCCGGTCGCGAGACCAGCGTTCGGCAACTGATCGGACGCGTGGTCGGCAGGATCCGAGAATGGGGCTGCGAGGGGGGCTATTTCAGGTCTGAGGACGATGCTCAGGCGTTTGCCGACGAGCTCACCCATCTGCTCGTGAATCAGAAGGTCGCGTTCAACAGTCCCGTGTGGTTCAACCTCGGCGTGGACGGAACGGCCCAGCAGGCGAGCGCCTGTTTCATCAATTCGGTCGAAGACACGATGGAATCCATCATGGACCTCGCCAAGACCGAGGCGATGCTGTTCAAGGGCGGCTCGGGTGCCGGCAGCAACCTGTCGAAGATTCGCTCCTCGCACGAGACCCTCAAGGGCGGCGGCGTGGCCTCGGGCCCGGTGTCGTTCATGCGCGGTTTCGACGCGTTTGCCGGTGTGATCAAAAGCGGCGGGAAAACGCGCAGAGCGGCCAAGATGGTGATTTTGAACGTCGATCATCCGGACATCATGGACTTCATCGAGTCGAAATCGTCGGAAGAGAAGAAGGCCTGGTCGCTCATCGACAATGGTTACGACGGGGGCTTCAACGTCCCGGGTGGTGCCTACGACTCGGTGTTCTTCCAGAACGCCAATCACTCGGTCCGGGTGAACGACAACTTCATGCGCGCAGCCGAGCGTGGCGACTCGTATGACACCTTGTCCGTGACTACGGGCGACGTCGTCGAAACCTACAAGGCCCAAGATGTTCTGAATGCGATGGCCGATGCCACTCACCTCTGCGGTGATCCGGGGATTCAGTACGACACGACGATCAATCGCTGGAATCCCGTGAAGGCGTCGGGGCGCATCAACTCGAGCAATCCGTGTTCGGAGTACATGTTCCTCGACGACACGGCCTGCAATCTGGCCAGTCTCAACCTGATGACCTTCACCTCCGAAGACGCTCACGAGCGAAACTTCCAGGTCGAGGATTTCCGTGCCGCGGTGGCGACGACAATTCTGGCGATGGAGATCATTGTCGATCCCGCGGACTACCCGACCGAGTTGATCGCCGAAAACAGCCACCTCTACCGTCCGCTCGGTATCGGGTACGCCAACCTCGGCGCGTTGCTGATGTCGTTTGGTTTGCCGTACGACAGCGACACCGGGCGCAACCTGGCTGCAGCGATCACCTCCGTAATGTCGGGTCAGGCTTATCTCACCAGTGCGGAAGTCGCCGAAGCCATGGGTCCCTTTTCCCAGTATCCGGCCAACGCGACGTCCTTCATTGACGTCATTGGAATGCACACGGACGCCGCGAGCGAAATTCCCAAGCTTGGCGTGGCGGATGATCTGTTCGCCGCATCCCTCGACTCCTGGTCCAAAGCATTGGCCAAGGGCAAGGAGTTCGGGTACCGCAACGGCCAGATCAGCGTGCTTGCACCGACGGGAACCATCGCCTTCATGATGGACTGCGACACCACGGGCGTCGAACCCGACATCGCTTTGGTGAAATACAAGAAACTCGTGGGCGGCGGCTTTCTCAAGATCGTCAACCGCACGGTGCCGATGGCGCTCGACCAGCTTGGCTACAGCGCGGAAGAGGTCGAAGCGATTCTCGCTCACATCGACAAGCATGAGACGATCGAGGGATCGAGCGCTCTCAAGCCCGAACATCTGTCGATCTTCGACTGTGCCTTTCGCGCGCAGAACGGCACGCGCTCGATAGATTGGATGGGGCATCTGCGCATGATGGGCGCCATCCAGCCCTTCCTTTCCGGGGCGATCAGCAAGACGGTCAACCTGCCCGAAGATGCCACGTCGGAAGACGTCGTGGCGGCTTACGTCGAGGGCTGGAAGCTCGGGCTCAAGGCGCTGGCGGTCTACCGTGACGGCAGCAAGCGAACCCAGCCGCTGAATACCAGTCGCGACGAGAAGAGCAACGTCACCCCGATCACCGAGGCGATCGGATCCACGACGACCGCCAATCAACGCACGGCAAGTCCCTACCGTCGCAAGCTTCCGGACGAACGCCAGGCGCTGACCCACAAGTTCTCCATTGCGGGACACGAGGGATATCTCACGATCGGCATGTACGACAACGGCATGCCCGGCGAGATCTTCCTGCGCATGGCAAAGGAGGGCAGCACGGTCTCGGGGCTCATGGATACGATTGCGACCATGACCTCCATGGCATTGCAATACGGAGTGCCCCTGCGGACGTTGGTGGACAAGTTCAGTCACACGCGCTTCGAACCCTCGGGCTTTACCAACAATCGCAACATCCCGATCGCCAAGTCGATTACCGACTACGTGTTCCGATATCTCGGGAATCGCTACCTCTCGGGTGAGGCCGATACCTCCTCCTTTGATTCGGGGGGAGATTCGGGGGGCGCGACCGGGCTCACGATCGCCGAACCAGCGCGGGGTGCCGTCGCTGGGGGGTCGGAGGCGGTCGCGAGTCGAACGGTCGCGCAAATGAGTTTCGTCAATCAGGCGGACGCGCCTTCTTGTATGGATTGCGGTGCGATCATGATTCGCAACGGGGCGTGCTACAAGTGTCTCAACTGCGGTAGTACGAGCGGCTGTAGCTAAACCTCTCGAGCGATCGAATTGGCGGGATGTCGGGTACGAGTCCAATCGAACGGGCGTGTCACGGCGAGTTTGCCGAAAAACTTGGGCCTGCGGTCCGGTGCGCGGCCGAGTTCGCGCGCAGTCTCGAGGGCAGGGTCAGCAATGCGCCCAAACTGAACGAGACCTCAGCCGTCAAGCAAGCCCTTACCTCGGCCGACGTCGGGACCCAGGAAATCATTCTCAAAGCCTTGCTCGAGTTGTATCCAGACGTGTGTCTGGCCGCGGAAGAAGACACCGAGTTGGTCGCGAAGTTTCCCCAGGACGCGGACGCGCAAGTGGTGATCGACCCGATCGATGGCACGCTCCGCTCCTACCTCGAGGCGAGTGGCCCCTACGCGGTGATCGTCGGGCTGGCGGTTCGGGGAATCTATCGGGCCGCCCTGGTTTCGCTTCCGCGCGAGGGGCTGTTCTTCGACGCAACACTCGGCCAGGGCGCATTCGCGTTGGTCAGCGGCCGAGTGCGCCGGCCCATTCGGGCCGCTTGCGATGGCAATCGGGTTCTCGTCTCCCACGGAATGCCCGAGTCGGTGATGGACGCGCTGCGTTCGCGGAACTACGAAGTGATCCCGGCGTGTGGTGGCGCGGTCGCGGTCGCTCCCCTGGTCAAGGGAGTGTGCGCCGGAGTGCGCTGGTCCGACTCGGAACTCGGCATCAGTATCCGCGGGCGGGTAGGGGTCTTGATCGCCCGGGAAGGTGGGGCACTGGTTCGGGCGGCGAATGGCTCGGAATTTCCCGACGACATGCAGACGCAGTCGGCGACGTTGCTCGTAGCGAGCGAGCCCTCACAACTCGAACACCTGGACGAAGCGCTGGCGACGATGTAACGCCGAGCGGCGCTACTACACCCTCCAAACTACATCTGCGTGTAGTCGGGGCCTTCTCCACCTTCCGGAGTCGTCCAGGTAATGATCTGATAGGGGTCTGCAATGTCGCAGGTCTTGCAGTGGACGCAGTTTTCGTGGTGGATGAAGAGTTCTTTCACGCCGCTCTCTTTGTTTTCCACCATTTCGTACACCGCAGCCGGGCAAAATTTTTCGCACGGATTGCCGTAGTCCCGCGCACACTCGTTTGAACAAATGTTGGTGTCCGCCACCTTGAGGTGGTGAGGCTGATCTACTTCGTGGGTCGCACCGCTGAAGCCGACCAGGTGCTCCTTGCTGAACGTCAGCACGCCGTCGAACTCGAAGGGTTCGGGCTCCTGTTGACTCCGAGGCAATTCCCAGATTTTTTTCATCCCCGTGTGGCTCGGGTGTGTCTTGATCGGATCGATCAGGCCACGGCCTCCGGTGATCATCATGATCGGCAGGTTCAAACCCATCGCGAACGGGGTGCCCATTTCCATCGAGCCCGTGAAATTGCGCGACTCGAGGTGTTCTTGGTAGGCCCAACTGTCGCGGAAGCGTTCGGCGTAGGCGCCGAGGGTAAGCGCAGTGAAGTCGTTGGCGATGAGTCCGTCAATAATGGTTTCGGCCACCAACATTCCGCTCTTCATGGCCATGTGCACCCCCGAGAGCTTCATGATGTTGAGCATGCTCGCTCCGTCGCCGAGGATCATGGCGCCGTTGCAGTAGAGCTTGGGCTGGGCGTAGAGTGATCCGGTGGGGATGCACTTGGCGCCGTAGCGGATCAACTCTGCTCCATCCAACAAATCGCGCATGAAGGCGGTGGTCTTGAAGATCTGAGAGGCGAGGTGCGGATCGTTGTTGGGGTTCTCGGAACTCAGGCCGGTTACAAAACCGTAGGAGACGAGGTTGTCCTTCATGTCGTAGAGCCACATGCCATTGAGTCCGCTGGCGAGTTCGGGCAACAGGGAACCGTGAATCACGCGGCCCGGCTTGTGCTTCTCCGGCTTGACGCGCCAGATTTCCTTGATGCCGGTCTCGTAGGTCTGCGGGTTGGCGCCGTGCATCTCGAATAGATCGAGGAGTTGCTTGGTGCAGTTGCCCCGCACACCTTCTCCGAGCACAGTGACCTTGGCCAGGATGTCCATTCCGGGCTGGTAGGTGGGCTTGTGACTGCCGTCGGCGGCGATCCCCATGTCACCGGTTCGGACACCGAGTACGCGATCTCCTTCGGTGAGGATCTCCGACGCTGCAAAGCCGGGGTAGATATCGATCCCGATTTCTTCGCACTTTGCTCCGAGCCACTTGACCACATTGCTCAGCGACGCGATGTGATAGCCGTTCTTGTAGAAGGGGGGCGGACAGATGGGAAACTTGATGTCGCCGCTGCGCCAGAACATGCGAAACTGCGAGTCGTTGCAGACGTATTCGGTGGGGAAGCCCTGCTCGACGAAGTCGGGCATCAGTTCCTCGATCGCCCGGGGATTGATGACGGCTCCGGAAAGCTGGTGATCGCCGAGCCCGGCGGCCTTTTCGATGACCAAGATGACGGGCATTTCGATCGGTGTGTCACCATTCGCCTCAGCTGCCGCGTTCTGCGCCTCGATCTGCTTGACCAGATGGTAGGCCGAGGCCAAATTGCCGGGCCCCGCTCCGACGTAGAGGACGTCGACTTCCATGCTTTCTCGTTCGGGCTCGCTCATCATTTGTTCTCCGACACGATTCCAGTTCTGAAATCGGTTCGAAATCAACCCCTTCGCGTATCCATTTGGACTCGGGCGCAGGGTAGGGAAGACTCTGATCGGGCGCAAAGCAGGGATGTCGCGATCGACCCGGTGTTCGTTGACCCATGCGAGCGGCTTTTCTAATCTCGACTTCGTCGCACCCGACGACCGCTCTCAATTCAATTGCAACCTGCTCCAGCCAATCGAGACACAAGGCCCAAACTGATGGTTTCCGAGAATGCCGTAGAGGGCCGCGAAGACCTTGCCCCAGGGATCGTACCGATTAGTTTTGTTTCGTTCCGCCGCGCGCGAGTTGGCTCCGGTCCCGTCCATGAATGAATGGGAATTCGTCGAACTCGTTCGCGAGTACGTCACCGTCAACCAAACACTGCGCACGGTGTTTGATCGCTTTCAGCAGGGAGAACCGTGCTTTGACGACGTGGCGCAGCTGGTTGGCGACTCGGACGACAGCGTTCTTTTTCGTCTAAAGGAGCGGTGTCACGCGCTGTTTCGTCGAGACCCGGGCGCTTCGTCCCAGATCCACAACGAAGTCTTGTTCGACTTGACGGTGGGCTCTCTGTTCCACGAAGCCATGAAGCTGCGCGAGAATCTTTATCAACAAGAAATCTACATGCCCAAGGTCGAGCGCCTGCTCGAAGAGCACGGGCGCGACGACGGCAAGTTCTTCCGCGAACTCGAGCATATCCAAATTGCTGGAGCGGATCGAACACTGGACGCACTGCGAGAAACCGAACTGTTGCTCGATCAAACCCGCGACCAACTCCTCGCCCTGCTGGCGGCCAATCCCGAGGGCGGTCTGGTTACGCGCAGCCTGGTGGAGAATCACAAACTCATCGAAGATGTTTTCGAAACCGACCTGGCCACCATCCTGGCTGAAATCCACGGCGACACTGCCGCCGGTTATCGCGTCGCAGCGCACTCCTATCTCGCCAGCGCTTTCTTCAGCGAGGCCATCGCGTGTCTCGACAAATTGGAGGAGCTCACAAAGGCCCGGACCAAACAGGGCGACCCCAAGGGCGCAGAACTCGCTCGATTGCGAAGCTACGCCACCGGAATGATCCGCTTCTCAGTCGGGGCCTACGCCCTGAGCCTCGAGTCTTTCGAGGACTGGCTCGCCTCCGACCCCGGCGACGATGAACGGAGCTATCTACAGTTCGCAGAATCAGCCCTGTCGCGATTCGGAAAGCTGGTCGACGAAGACTCTGGCCCAGACTTGTTGAAGCTAGCCGAGTCGTTGGTTGGCGAGATTCAGCGGCGGCTGTCGAAGGTTGATGCGTAGGGGTTGCGCGCGGTTCGGCGGGGTTGGGTTGCGAGGCTTTGGGAGTAGGCCTCGGGCGCCCTCGCTTTACTGGGCATGTTGCCATTTGGGCGATGAGGGGGGAAGGGTGGTTGAGGGGTGGTGGGTTGGTGCGGGGTGTGGTGGTGGCGCGGACAGGGGGTGAATGAAAGTTCGCGAATTGTAGTTGTGTTTATTTTATTTATCTGACTCATTATTGTGTTAATAAGAGCGATGGTTCTGCTACAGTAGAGGCATGGCAGTAATCAAGCAGTTGGAACTCGCTGACTATGTCTTGCAGAAGCGCATGACCTCTGGGCATGGCGGGCCGCGCAAAGGGGCTGGGGCCAAGCGGGTTGGGCGGGGCCAGGTGCCTCATCGACAGCGAACTAAGTTTCAGAAACTTACTCCCGCCCATGTGACGTTGCGCGTAGTAAAGGGGCTCTCGAACCTTCGGCGACGATCACTCGTAATGGAAGTGCGGAAGACCTTCGCCCAGGGGTGTGAGCGCGGCGACTTTCGGTTGGTTGAGTATTCCATCCAGCACAACCATCTTCACATGATCGTTGAGGCGGAGTCTCAAGATGCCCTCTCCCGGGGCATGAAGTCGATTGCTGCGCGGTTTGCACTGGCTGTGAATCGAGTCTTTAAGCGCACAGGTAAGGTGATTGCAGGCCGCTATCACGTTCAGCTTCTCACCTCGCCCCAGCAGGTGCGCAACGCGCTTCGTTATGTACTTCTCAACATTCGAAAGCACTTCAAACAGCGGAACGGGCATGCGCCGCCGGTGAAGATCGATGAAGCCTCTTCGGGCAGCCAGTTCGACGGCTGGCGCGCAAGCTCAAAGAGCTTGCGCGTGAAGGCATCCACCCAGGAAGAAGTAGGAGTCGCCAAGGCAGCGAGCTGGCTCCTCAGCAAAGGCTGGCGCAGACGCGGCCTAATCGACCTCTCCGCAATACCTGGCTAAGAACTCTCCCCCACCCCAACCCTCTCGCCGACGCCCACCCCGTCCGCACTACCAAACCGCCCTTTTCCCTAACCGCCTAAAGTGCAACCAAGCCGGGTAGAAGGATCCCCCCGCCACGTGTCCTACGGCAGTACCCCTTCAGAGACCAGCGCTCGATACACCGTCAAACAAGCCTGCGTGTCCGCTAGCGCATCGTGGGCGCCTTCGATCTCGAGTCCCGTGTAGTGGCAGTACGCCTCGGCCAGGGTGGGCCATTTGTAGCTGTTGTACTTGCCCGGCAGCTTCAAGACGTCGGTCGTAGCCTCCTTTGTGCAGACCAGGGCCTTTCCCTCCATTCGGTTGGGCTTGTTGCCCAGGCGATGAAGGGCGGTGAGCATGATCGATTGATCAAAGCTGATGTTGTGGGCGACGATTACGTCGGCTTGCATACAGAGTTGATTGAATAAAGAAACGGCCACGACCGGGGCGACGCCGTAGCGTTCACAATCGTCGGCTGAAATTCCGTGAGTGGCCTGGGCTTCGGGTTCGATCCGAACGCCTGGCGCGAGCTGCACGATAAAAGACACTTGATTCTTGGCCGACCAGTCGTCGCGATCGACCAACAACATGGCGAGCTGTACGAGATCGGGCTGTCCCGGGTGCTCTGGCGGTTGCTTCCAATTCACCATGCCTGTGGTCTCGGTATCGAAGATCAGCGCCTTCAATCGCGGCCTCCTAGATCGGTAAATGCGGAACGGTCACTGCAGCCCGGGAATGCGGACGAAACGGCGCAACTCTAGCAGCAAAGTGCGGCCGAAGAACCGTTCGGTGTCCGGGTGAAGCGCCGATGGGCTCCCGACTCCCGAACGCGATAGGGTTGAGCCGCTCAACCTTTTGTCCCGCGTGCAGTCCGCGCCATGGATACGGTGGATGGAGACCTTGGATCAGCCGTCAGACGAGAAAACACGTGAGTCCCAAGAAGCCGGCAAGACGCTGCGGAAGTACATTTTGCTTCAAATTCCCGGCGCCATCCTGGTGGGCTTCCTGCTGGTATGGCTCCACGCGACCGAATTGTTGTCGTTGCTAACCGCCGCAGCGTTCTTCGTTGGCTGGTGTATCAAAGATGCACTGATGTATCGCTTCGTCCGGGCCGCCTATGGACCGGGGCCGCCCCACGGCACGGCTGCGCTGGTGGGACTGCGCGGGGTCGTGGTTGACGCTCTCACCCCGGAGGGTTCGGTGCGCCTGGGCGCGGAGCGATGGTCGGCACGACCTGCTGAAGGAATTTCGAACCTCAGCCGTGGGACCCAGATCCGCGTCATCTCGGTCAACAGATTTGTCGTGACCGTAGTCGACGACGGAAACGACTGAACCGATTCGATCGGTTGTGAGAACCAGCTGCAAACCCATTCGAAGTTCAAGCCACCGCTGCGATCGTGCGATGAAGGGGAAACCCTTTCGTCGGCGAATGCAATACGACTGTTTGCGATGGAGCGAAGTGCTGTCTTTACATTGAGGATCATCAGAGTGAGCGAATCAGATTCAACGTCGATAGAGCCAACCGCAACGACGGCCAGTCCGTGGCTCGACTATCTCGACCCTCGGGCTCCCCAGGGCCGGATCCTTGCTTCGCACTTGTTGCTCGCGCTTTGCGTAGTCGCGCCCATCAGCCCGGCTCTTGTGATCCTGGCCGGTGTGTTTCTCGGAGTCGTTGTCGCGACCTACTCTGGCTCGAGAGGGGCGGGGCTTTCGGACCTGCTCGCGTCTATCGACGCGGCCGGCCGCGGAGACTTTCGCTGCGATCCCGGAGTCGCCAGCGGTGAAGTTGGTAAAATTGCTTCCTCGCTCTCGGATTTGTTTGGCAAACTCCGCTCGAACCTGACGACGGTCGTGTCGAGTGGAGGGAAACTCGACACCGGTTTGCAGACGCTGACGTCTGATGTCGAAGCCATGGCCCACGACACCCGTAACATTCGGGAGACCGCAGAGTCGGTGGCGGGCGTGACCGGTGAGATGGGTTCGAACATCAATACCGTAGCGGCGGCAGTAGAAGAATTTTCGAGCAACGTGCGCAACGTCGCGACCGCAGTCGAAGAGATGTCCGCCAACCTGGTGTCGATCTCCAACAATGCTGCGACGATGACCAACACGGTAGATTCTGCCGAGAGCGCCGTAACCGCAATGCAAACTTCGATGGTGAAAGTGACAGAGAATTCGACCCATGCCGTCGAAATTGCCGAACGGGCCACCGGCACCGCGACCCGTTCAGATCAGATCATCAGCGCTCTGGGTCAGTCTGCGCAGGAAATTGGCAAGGTGATCAGCGTGATTGACGACATCGCCGCTCAGACCAATCTGCTGGCACTCAACGCGACGATCGAAGCCGCATCGGCAAGAAGCCGGTCGCGGTTTTGCAGTGGTGGCGAACGAGGTGAAGGAACTCGCCAAGCAGACCTCAGAGGCGACCAACGAAATTGCCAGCAAGGTCGAAGAGATTCAGACCAATACCGCGGATGCGGTGTCGGCGATTCAAGAGATCGTAGGCATCATTACCGAGATCAATACGACTTCGCGCGCGATCGAATCCGCCGTCGCTGGACAGCATTCCACCGCCGAGGATATGGTGAACGCGTTGAGCAGTGCGACCGACGCGGTTCGGGTGATCGAACGCAACGTAAACGAGGCCAGCGATAGCGCGAAGAACGTCGCGCAGAACGCAGAGGAACTGGCTGTGGGTGCGAGCGAGATCGCGCGCAGTGCTGCCGATGCTTCAAGCGGCGTGAGCAGTCTGGTGCGCAGCATCAACGAAGTTGGCGACGAGGTTCAATCGACGGCAGATCGTGCCGTAACGATCGAAGGCAACTGTCGAGAACTGGCGGGTCTTGCCGGCGAACTCAAGGGCGCGGTCAGCCAATACGATCACTAGCCAGTGCTGCGCTCACCGGTTCATCGCGCAAGAGATGGCCACAAACCATTTCCGTGAGGTCGTCGGCGAGCGTAGCCTCGTAGAGCAGGCTCAGATCGTTTTCTACCAGCCCGTGGAGTGTTGCCGACATTCCGTACGCGAGTGCGACGGAAGCGAGTCGCGAATTGGGTACGCGAAGTTCGTCGCGTCTCGCCTCGAAGAGCTGGTGCAGCCAGGTAACGGCATAGGGCTCCCCGTCGTCATTGGCCCCGTCGCTGGGTCGCAGCCGCAGACCCACGTGTAGTTCGTCGTGGTGTTGTTGGTAGAATTCGGGGTGAAACGAATGAAATTCGCGGTGTCGCTTCACGGCCCGCTCCACCAGTAGTCGGATCACATCCCGCAGCGGCTGGGTCTTCAACCAGTCCGCCCAATCGCGATAACTCTCGAAGCTGCGATCCGCTTGTTCGCGAAACACTGCCTCGAGGATCTCTTCCTTGTTTGCGAAGTACTGATACAGCGAGCCGATGCTCACCCCGGCCCTGGCTGCGATGTTGTTCGTGGTAAGTGCCGTCGGGCCGTCTTTCTCGAGAATTTCCGAAGCGGCGATGCGGATGCAGTCCACCATGATTTTCGATCGTTCCTGACGCGGGACCCGACGCATGTTGGAAGCATGGGTGCGATCGCTGCGCGAGCTGTTTCTAGGCTCGGCGCGCAGCGCCGCAGTCGCGCGCGCCGCGTCGATCGTCTTTGCTCTTGCAACTCTTGGAATGGTTTCGGCCTCGGACTGGGGTCCCGGCTCGCGGTTTACACTGGGCATCGCGCAACGCTCCTTCGCCGTCCGTTCCCCAACCTCGATTGAACTCAGCTCATCGAAGCCGGCGGACCGACAGTTTCGCGGTGCCCACACCGTGATCCACACGATAGGGGATCTCCCCCCAGGCCGACTCGAGTCTGTGAAAAGAATATGAGTGGCGACTTGATGTTTCAGAAAATAGAATGAATCCAGTAGCTTGCGGGCGTTTCTCCAGAAAGCAATGCGAGTGGAAAGGATGCAGGGTGACTCGTAGATTGAAGATTGAGCAGCATGATTTCAGCCTGATCGAGCGTCGCCGTCGAATCACAGAGTGTGATTCATTGAATACTGGGGTATTGCCGCGGTGGCACTCGATAGGGTCTACCCGCGATGACGGACGGTTCAGGCCGCTCGCTTCGCGGGTTTTTTATTCAGGTCGCAGCAGCAAATATGACGCGCCATCACCTCCGTCAGCAGGTTGTGCCGGACAGCAACCCGTGACCTGACTGACAAGGGGAGGCCGGGCGAGCCAGTCCCCTAGTGCCTGCTTGAGAACGGAACGCCCGTCCGGAGAATTGATTCCCTTGCCGTGGATTACGAGCAAGCAGCAAACGTCTTCGGCAACCGCCCGCCCAATGTCATTGCAGAGCTTCGAGTAGGCATTGCTCTGGGAGAAGCCGTGCAGGTCTACGGTTCGCTGCGGGCGAATCTTGCCGGCGCGCAGGCGACGCATTTCCGCGCGCGTGGCGCGGACGACGGACTCGCTGCCTGGTGCTGAGTTCGAGTCGCGGTTCGACTTCGGGGCGGTGCCCGGTTCGCTGTCGCCCGCCGAGGCATCAAGACTTGCGCGGTGCTGCGCTGGAGGGGCTTGATCGCTCAGCTTCGAGCGATCCAATGGCTCGACGCCGCCGATCGCTTCTACTGCGGCGGCGAAGTCTCCGCCGTCGATCGACTCTTTCTTTCCAGAGTCTTTGGCTGGAGGACGCCCCGGCTTTGTCATGCCCGTCTTCTCACATCGATGCCAGCGTTCCGACCTCTTCTCCCGGGCTCTGGTTCCGAGCTCGGTGGTCGTTGCGGGTAGCCAGGGTCAATAGGGCCGGTGCGACGATGAGGTCGGCGAGAAAGGCCACGATCGCACCTGTCGCCGCAAGCAATCCGAAGCGCTGGGTGTTGATCATGCTGGCGAGCAAGAAGACACCAAACCCTCCCGCGAGTACGAGGCTCGTGAAGAGCAGTGCTGCTCCGGTACTTTCGAGGGTGGCGCGAATGGCGAGTTTCGATTCGCCAGTCTCCGAGTAGTAGATGCGGAATTTGTGCATGAAGTGGATCGTGTCATCGACTGCGAGACCGATAATCATGGCGCCGACCATCATGGTGGTGGCATCGATCGGTATCTCCAACCAGCCCATCATTCCGACAATGACCACCACAGGAATGAGGTTGGGAATCATGCTCATCAATCCGAGCCGAATATCGCGCAACAACAACATCATCAGCGGCGTAATGATAAAGAGCGCGATCGTATAGGAACGCGCCATGCTGGTGATGACCGCTGCAATGACCGTCGTGAGGACAGGCATGAAGCCCGTCATTTCGATTTTGATGTCGTCACCCAGGATTTCACCGAGCTCGACTCGCACCTTCTCGATAAAAGGCTCGTACAGCAATGCGTCTACGAAGGGTGCTCGCAGGGAGAGGCGTGCGGTCCGGAACTGGGTATCGACGATTTCTTCGAGATCGTCGACGCCGCTGTTTTCGAACAGCAACAGTTCCTGTGCGATCAGCTTTCGGTCTGTTGGTAGCCGATAGAAACTGGCCTGGTTCTCGTTCAGAGCCTGATGGATTTCCTTGACGATGTCGACGATGGAAGTCGCCTTGCCAATGAAGAGCTCCCCGCTTCTGATCGTCTCGGCGTGGCGCGCTGCCGCTTCAATGCGAGCCAACACGTCGGGATCGAGCAGGCCATTTTCACGTCCGGTATCGAGCACGACCTCGAGGGACATCGTTCCCTTGAGTTGGTCATCGAGCAGTAGCGCAGAAATGCGCATGGGGTCGTCTTCCGGGAACCAATCCGTTGCGCGGTGCGAAAACACGACGAGGGTGATGCCATAGGCAAAGAAGCACAGCACCCCCGCCGTCGCGAAGAGGACACGCATGGGATGGTCGGCCGAGATATCGCCCACCCGAACGAGTGTTCGGGTAAGGGCGCCGCTCAAGCTGCTGCTGTGGGCCTTGGGTTGTCGCAAGGGGACTACGGACAGGACTGCGGGCAACAGAACCAGGGTATAGATGAGCGCCAACATCACGCCGATGGGCGTGATGATTCCGAGTTGAGCGATCGGAGCCATGGGCGCGGCCGCGAAAGAAGCCATGCCCGCTGCGGTCGTAACGCTCGTCATGACGACTGCGAGCCCAGAGTGGCCGATGGCATACACGATGGCTTCGTTCTGGTCGTCTCCAACTCGCATGCGCTGGTAGACAATTGTCAGAATGTGGACCGCGTCGCAGATCCCCACCGAGAGCAGGAACACGGGCAAAATTTGTATTGCTTGGGACCCCGGGATGTTGATCATCACCATGATGCCCAGGGTCGACAAGACCGAGAGTGAAACCACGAAGATCGGGAGGAGCGAACCACTCAAGCGACCAAAGAGAGCAAACAACAACCCGAGCATGATGAGCAGGCTCAGCCCCATGAAGGGCCCCAGGTCTCGCTCCATCGAGCGGTTGATGTGATCCGTCATCGCGAGCCCACCCGCCAGATGAATGGGAAAGGCTGGGGACGCGTAGCTTTTGATGATTGCGTGAATCTCCGAGATCAGTTCATCATTTTCTTTGGCGGTGAGCATTTCCGGGGCTTCGACTGGTTCGGAGCTGTCTTCGCTATCGAACTGGGCGAGCGCATCGTCGTTCAGTTGCGAATCGTTCAAGGTCGAGTAGGTAAAGGGCTTGATCGTTATGGTCGTGAGACGTGCGTCTTCGGAAACCAGGGTGTTGACGAACAGTGGGTTGGCGAGCACTCGCTCGCGAAGACCCACGAGCTGTGCGGCCGCATCAGTGGGCCATTCGTCGAGCCAGCCTTCCAGCAGGTCTTCGACGATGAGCTCGTCTTCCTCTCCCCGGGTCGAGCGAGCATTGAATACGCTGGTGATCTCTTCGACGTAAGGCAGTTCGTTTTCGAGGGCGATGTGAAAGCGGCGCAGCTTCTGGAGAAACTCGAAACCGAACGTATCTTCGGGCGCCAGGGCGATGATGATGCGATCGTCTCGATCAAAGCGGTCGCGAAACGATCGGTACAGGATGGAAGCGGGGTCATCCGCGTGAAGGAATGATTCGGTGGAATTGTCGATGGTCAGCTGTGGCAAGTATGAAACAAAATAGATCGTGCACAGCAGTGGCACCGCGATGGCAGCCCAGCGATGACGTATGATCCAACGGCCCCAATTGGTAAGGGCGACTTCGCTGCGATTACTGGGCTGGGGTTGAGTATCCATCGACCACTCCCGGGCTCATTGAGCGCGCTGGGCACAGAAGCTAGCCAGGGCGGCACAGGAGCGAAGCGCATCATAGTGCTGCGCAACCGATCGTCACACCAATCGCGAAGCTGAGTCTTCAGTTTCGGCCAGTTCCAGACCTTGCTGTAGAGAATTGCGTCCAGCGCGTTGGATCGCCGCTCGCGTTCTGCGCTCTGGAGTCTTCATTTCCCAGGTCCGATTTGTCGGCCTGCTTTACTCTCGCGAATCCAACCTGTAGATGAAGCGGTCCGAATCAAAGCCCTCGAGTTCTCCCGGCTTTCCAACCAACACAGCCCTCACGGGGTAGATCTTGTCGCCAAAACGCACCCTCAGGTTAGGATCCGCGCGGATGTAGTCCAGCCAGCGGCGACCTTCGGCGGGGTCGATATAGAGATTGCCCTCTTTGATGACGTAGTTGAGTTCGACGGAGTAGGGATCGTCCGGGCGGGTCTCGACGTCGACGAAGTGATCTTGGGCAAACGACCAATCGGAGATCCTTTCGCTCACGACCTCTCCAGCAAGACGTCCACCTGGAAAAACAAGAAAAGGACCGCCACAGCTGATGACAAGCAGCGACGTCAGCAATACGAGCAACGCGATTCGAAACGATGGATCCATGAGAAGTCCTCCTGGTGGGTCTCCGGGTGCAAACGACGGGAAGCGTATGAAACCTGCCGCGCGACAAAAGGCTGGCGACTCTACCCGGCGTGCAGCAGCATAGACGACAAGCGGAATGGGAGCACGATCGAGTGAAACGTGTATTGCACGGGTTCGGAGTCTTGGTCGCTGTCATGCTGGCCATGTACGCAGTCCAGATGATCGCAGCAGAAAGCGCTGAAGTTGTCGTGCTGACTACGGAGACTTCGAGCGGAGAGGCGCAAGAAACGCGTCTCTGGATTGTCGATCACGAGGGGAGCCAGTGGCTCCGCAGCGGTGGTGAGATTCAAAGTTGGTATCGCAACATCCTCGAAAAAACAGATGTCGAGGTGCTCCGGGACTCGGAGAAAAAATCCTATACCGCGTTGCCCACAGAAAATTATCGCGAAGCGGTGAATGGCCTGATGCGAGAGAAGTACGGCTGGGCCGACAGCTACATTGGCTTCTTTTTCTCTCGTGATAATGCGATTCCCATCCGCCTGGTTCCCCGGGATCGCTAGCGTGCCTTGACCCGTTTTTCGGGAAGCGGAATTTGACCATGACGAAGATATTGATTTTTAGCGGCAGTATCCGAGCAGAGTCCGTCAATCTGAAGCTCGCGACTCAACTCGCGTCGATCGCAGGACAGGAAGGCGCAGAAGCTACATTGGCCAATCTCGCGGACTATGACTTTCCGATCTACAACGGCGATCTGGAGGTCGCCGAAGGCCTCCCGGAGGCAGCCAAGCGATTAAAAACCCTGCTGCAGGAAAACGCAGGGTTTATCGTTGCATGCCCCGAATACAACGGCTTCATGACGCCCTTGCTCATCAATGCAATCGACTGGTGCACGCGATCTGAAGATGGATCTGCAGATATGTCGGGATTCGCGGACAAAACGGTCTTGATTGCGAGCGCATCTCCTGGCTCCGGTGGTGGTGGTCGAGGGGCCACACACCTGAGAACCATGCTGTCCGGAATCGGTTCGATCGTATATCCCAAATCGCTGGCCGTGCCTTCTGCTTACGGTGCATTTACGGATCAGAGAGAATTCGCGGACGAATCGCTGGCAAAACGCAGTCGGCGACTCGTCAGCAAATTCATTCAGTTTACCCAACGACTGGAAAGTTGACGTCGATCGTTCAATGACGCAGTAGACCCTGCTCCGACATGAACGCCTCGACCTTGGGCCAGGCAAACGGACAATCGTTGTGACCGCACGGCATGCGGACCAGCGTCGTTTCTGCCGCGGCAGCCAGGGATTCACCGTGTGAAACTGGAATCAGGGTGTCGCGCTCGCCGTGGAGCACCAGGACTGGAATGTCGAGGGATTTGACGACTTCGAGGTTGTCGAAGGGATCGATCACGAGCGAACCCGGAAACCCAAAACGCTTTGCCATCGCTTTGACACTGGTGAATGTCGACTCCAAGACCAATGCGGAAACCGGGCGTTGCGTCGTGAGTGCACAGGCGGCACCGCCGCCGAGGGATCGGCCGTAAGCCACGATGGCGTCGGGGTCGACATCCGCTTGATCGATGACAAAGTCGTAGGCGGCCACAATCGTTTCCGTGATGGAACTCTGGCTTGGCTTGCCGCCGGAGCGCCCGTAGCCGGGATACTCCAGCAACAGGACGCCGACTCCAGATTTGGACAGTCGCGTAAACACCTGGCCCCAATGGTCGATCAATTCACCATTGCCGTGAGTGAAGATGACAACGGGAAAGGGGCGGTCGATTGCGGCTGGACGCATGAACCAGGCCTCGACGTTCGCGTCGGGGCCGAGCCATACGACTTCGGCGCCGCGGGGTATGCGGGGTTCACCCGGCGGCACGGGCGGCCTCGGATACAGGATCCGACGCTGTGCCCCACCCATTCCAAAGTAGGCGAGGACCACGAGGATCAAGATCAGGGCGCCGCCAAGCATGAGCAGCTTCTGCATCAAGGCCCCGCTTCCGCCGCCGTGATCTCGCTTGCGGCCGCAACGAGCGCTTCGACGTCACTTTCGCTGGTGTTCCATGGGCACATGAATCGCGCTCCGCCGGTTCCGACGAAGGTATAGAAGCGCCATCCCCGCTCTCGAAGTCCCTTCTGCACTCGGAGCGGCAGCTCTGCGAACACCGCGTTGGCCTCAGTGGGTGCAATGATCTCGATGCCCTCGATCCCCTGCAAGCCGGCCGCGAGTTGCTTTGCCCGGGCGTTCGCGTTGGCAGCGTGTCGGAGCCAGACATCATCGTGAAGGATGCCGACCCAGGGTGCAGAAATGAACCGCATCTTCGATGCGAGTTGTCCAGCCTGCTTGCAGCGGTACGCAAAATCCTCGGCGAGTTCCCGGTCGAAATAGATGATTGCTTCTCCCGACGGCAACCCATTCTTCGTGCCGCCAAGACACAAGACATCGACCCCCGCCTGCCAGGTGATCTCCTTTGGCGCCACATTCAGAGACGCGACAGCGTTGGCAAAACGCGCTCCATCCATATGGAAAAGCAGGTTGAGTTTGCGTGCCGTCTCTCCCACGGCTTTGACTTCTTCCGGGGTGTAGACGGTCCCGAGTTCGGTGGCCTGGGTGATGCTCACGACTCGCGGTTTTGAAAAGTGGATGTCGGTTCGCCGGCCGACGACCTCGGAGATCTGATCGACGTCTACTTTGCCGTCGTCTCCGCCGACAAGAAGAATCTTGGTGCCGTTCGAAAAGAACTCGGGCCCGCCGCACTCATCGGTTTCGAGGTGTGCTCGTTCGTGGCAAATGATGCCGTGGTAGGACTTGCAGAGAGACGCCAGGGTCATGGAATTGGCGGCTGTTCCGTTGAAGCAGAAAAAGACTTCGCAATCAGTGTCGAAGATCTCCCTGAATTTGTCGGACGCTTCCGCGGTCCAGTGATCGTCTCCGTAGGAGGGGACGTGTCCCGCGTTCGCATCGGCGAGCGCAGTCCAGGCCTCCGGACAGATTCCCGCCGTATTGTCACTGGCGAATATGTAATTGTCTCGGCTGGTGTCTCTGCCGGTATTGCTGTCGCTTTCGGTGGAGGTGGATCGCGTCGCTGCCACTACTCATTCTCCTCGGTGCGCGTTCCCCATATGCTCCTGGCATTGTGACTTTGGGGTCGTCGAGCACGCGGTATCTGGAAGTCAATGGTATCACTCCGTTGCGCTTCAGCGCTTGGCCGCGATCGGGGCGAAGTCGAGCTTCATCCCATACCATCGCGCCATGCCGAACACCATTCTCGCGCCCGGCTCTGAGCTTGATTGCACTGCGCTCGCCGAGTTCGTCTCCGGGGTATGGGACGAAAGCATCGTTCCGGAGTTGATCAACTACATCGCCATTCCAAATCAGTCTCCTGCCTTCGATCCCGACTGGGAGGCGAACGGGTATATGGCGAAGGCGGTCACGCTGATTGAAAGCTGGTGCCGCGCTCAGCAGATCGAGGGGCTCACGGTCGAGGTCATGCAACTCGAAGGCCGCACGCCCGTCATCTACATGGAGGTGCCCGCGACTCCAGGCGCAGGCGGCTTGGAAGATTCGGTGCTCCTCTACGGTCATCTCGACAAGCAGCCCGAAATGACCGGCTGGCGAGAGGACCTCGGTCCCTGGAAGCCGGTGCTCGAAGGGGACAAGCTCTACGGGCGCGGCGGTGCAGATGATGGCTATGCGGCTTTCGCTTCCCTGACGGCGATCCGGGCACTAGAGCTTTTTGGCGGCAGTCATGTTCGCTGCTCGATCTTGATCGAAGGTTGCGAAGAGAGCGGTAGCTACGACTTGCCTCACTACATCGAACAGTTGGCGGATCGCATCGGTTCGCCCAGTCTGGTGATCTGTCTGGATTCTGGATGTGGCAACTACGACCAACTCTGGAGCACCACGAGCTTGCGCGGGCTCGTCACCGGAACCCTGCGCGTTGAAGTGTTGGAAGAGGGCGTGCACTCGGGAGATGCGAGTGGGGTCGTTCCCTCGAGCTTCCGCATCCTGCGTTCACTGCTCGATCGCATCGAAGATCCAATCACCGGAGAGATCCGAGTCGACGAGTTCCATAGCCAGATCACCGATGCGCGAAAAGAACAGGCGCAACTCGCCGCCGAAGTACTGGGCGATATCGTTACCGAGAAGTACCCCTTTGCGGGAAGTGCGCACGCGACTTCCGAGGACCGGGCAGAGCTCGTGCTCAACCGCACCTGGCGGCCGGCACTTTCCGTCACCGGTGTGGCGGGTATGCCGTCCCTCGAAAGCGCTGGCAACGTGCTACGTCCCTTTACGGCGATGGAGTTGTCGCTGCGACTCCCTCCCACGGTTGTTGCCAGCGAAGCAGCGGATCAGTTGAAGCAAATTCTCGAAGCGGACCCGCCCTATGCAACGACCGTTACGTTCGAACTCGGCGAACCAGGCCAGGGCTGGGAGGCCCCGGCGCTGGCAGATTGGCTCAAAGAGGCGGTCGACTCCGCATCGCAAAATTATTTCGACGCACCCGCGGTCTACATGGGCGAGGGAGGTTCGATCCCGTTCATGGGCATGCTGGGAGAGAAGTTTCCTGACGCGCAGTTCTTGATCACAGGTGTGCTGGGTCCCGGTTCGAACGCTCATGGGCCAAACGAATTTCTGGAGATTCCCACCGGGAAGCGGGTGACGTGTTGTGTGGCAGAGGTGCTGGGGCGGCATGCCGCGCGCTAGTCGCTTCGGGATATACGGTCGCTCAAATTGACGCTATCTTGGCGCCCCCAGTCCAACTCTGAGCCGATCGAGCGCCCGACGCATGGCTCTGGGAGTTCAGTATGACGTACGACCTTCTCATCGTGAACGGAACCATCGTAGACGGAACCGGCGCCCCACCCTACCGAGGTGATGTCGCTGTTCGAGACGGCAAGATTGTTGCAATTGGTGAAATCGGCGAAATTGGTGAAATAGGCGAAATAGGTGATATAGACGAAATAGACAATGCCAATGCCGCCAGCGAGACGATTGACGCCAAGGGTCAAATCGTGACGCCCGGCTGGGTCGACATTCATACCCACTTTGACGGGCAAGCGACCTGGGACCCGTTGCTCACCCCTTCTTGCTGGCACGGCGTCACCACCGTCGTGATGGGCAATTGCGGAGTCGGCTTTGCGCCGGTGAAGCCCGAGGCGCGCAACTGGCTTGTCGAATTGATGGAAGGCGTCGAGGACATTCCCGGATCGGCTCTCAGCGAAGGCATCCAATGGGATTGGGAAACCTTTCCCGAATTCATCGATGCCCTCGAGAAACACCCCCACGCCATGGATATCGGAACGCAGATTCCTCATGGTGCTGTGCGGGGTTATGTGATGGGCGATCGAGGCGCCAAGAACGAGCCCGCCACCCCCGCAGACATTGAGGCCATGGCTGCCATCGTCAAAGAAGCGATCGAAGCCGGTGCCCTCGGTTTCTCTTCCTCGCGCACCCTGGTACATCGCGCGCTCGACGGCGAGCCCGTGCCCGGAACCTTCGCGGCGGAAGACGAACTCTTTGGCATCGGGATGGCGCTCAAGGAAGCGGGTGCCGGCGTCTTTGAGTTGGCGCCGGCTGGGGTGATGGGCGAAGACCTGGCGGCCCCACGCAAAGAAGTCGCCTGGATGCGCAAGCTTTCCCGGGAGATCAACCGTCCGGTGAGTTTCGCGCTGCTACAGATTGATCAACAGCCCAAGCTCTGGCAGGAAATTCTCGAAATTTGTGACGAGAGCAAGGAAGAGGGGTCCGACTTGCGTCCACAGGTGGGCTCGCGTCCGACCATGTTGCTGATCGGCTTGCAAACATTCTCTCCCTACAGCTTCCGTCCCACGTATGCGGCACTGGCCGAGCTTCCCCTCGACGAGCGCGTGCGTGAATTGCGCAAACCCGAGATCAAGGCGCAGATCCTGGGCGAAGCCCCGGTGGACGAGGACCCGTTGCTCGCATTCGTGCTTTCGGGCATGCACAAGATCTTCTTGCTCGGAGAAGTGCCCGACTACGAGCCAACCGCCGACAAGAGCATCGAAGCGATTGCCAAAGCAAGCGGTCGAGACGAACACGACGTTCTCTACGACGCAATGCTCGAACTCGATGGCAAGGCCTTGCTGATGGTGGCCCTCGTGGGTTACGCCGACGGCAACCTCGAGGCCATGCGCGAGATGCTCGAGCACCCCGACACTGCCTTTGGCCTGGGAGACGGTGGCGCCCACGTGGGAGCCATCTGCGACGCATCGATGACCACGTACCTGCTCACGCACTGGACGCGGGACCGCAAGCGCGGCCCGAAGCTCTCGCTGGAGTTCGCGGTCAAGAAGATGACCAAGGATACGGCAGAGCTCTACTCGCTGAACGATCGCGGGCAGCTCAAGGTCGGGTACAAGGCGGATATCAACGTGATCGACTACGACCGTCTGCGCCTGGAACTCCCCTACCTGGTCAACGATCTGCCGGGCGGTGCCAAGCGTCTGATTCAAAAGGCTGTGGGATACACCGCCACGATCGTAAGCGGCGTGGTGACCTTCCGCGACGGCGAAGAAACGGGGGCCCGACCAGGTGCCGTGATCCGCGGAGCACAGTGCTTGGTTAGATGAGCGAGTCTGAAGTCATAGAATTCGAAGAACCCGAGCCCGGCCAAACCTGCGCCGTGGAATTCGGTCCGTTCAAGGTCCTCATCTGCAACGTGGATGGGGAACTGTTCGGGGTTGAAAACATATGCACCCACGCGCGAGTCTCCCTCACCACTGCCAGATTGATCGGCTCTGATATCGAGTGTCCGGTCCACGGTGCGCGTTTCGACGCGCGCTCAGGCATCGTGATGTGTCGCCCCGCGCGCCGCGGACTGAGGGTATTCTCCGTGACCCGCGTTGCCGGCGGCGCATTGATTTCGCTAGACTGAGCCCGCGCCCGACGAGGAGATTCCATGAATCCCACGTTGATGATCGTCCTGCTCTGGTTGGCTTTCGCCGCCAGCCACCTCGCACTTTCCAGTCTCAATCTCAGGCCCAGGCTCGTCGCCGTCCTCGGCGAGAAGGGCTTCATGGGTGCCTACTCCCTGATCGCCCTCGCGATCTTCGTGCCGATGGTCACGATCTACTTCGACAATAAACACGCGGGTCCCATGCTCTGGTCCGTCGCGATGACTCCTCCGCTCGAAGCGTTGGTGACGATCGCGATGGGAGTGGCGGTGCTCATCTTGGTCGCCGGGCTCATCACCCCGAGTCCGGCTTCGCTCTCCGTTCCGGCCCACAAGCCTGTCGAAGTACGCGGCGTGCATTTCATCACGCGCCACGCGGTGTTCATGTCGATCGGGATCTTTGGTTTGATACATCTGATCCCCAACGGGTTCGCGAGCGATATCGCGTTCTTTGCCGGCTTTCCGATTTTCGCCGTGATGGGCTGCGTACACCAGGATCAGCGAAAGCTCGTGACCGACGCAAAACGCTATCTAGAATTTCATGCCGAGACGCCCTTGATTCCATTTACGGGGGGCCGTGTCCTTCGCGGCTTGAGAGAGATCTCACCCATCGCCTATCTGGCGGGCATCGGCCTGGCCATCACCTTGCGATATTTTCATGCGCAATGGTTCGGGGGGTAGGTCGGCTCAAGCCGTTCTGCGGGGAGTTGACGGGGTGACGAGGGCAAAGAGAAAGACTGCCCCGGCCAGCGCGCAGCACCACAACAACCCGACTCGATACGACCCGAGGTAGGTCTTGGCCGCTGCGAGAAACGCCGGGCCGACTGCGCTCGCTGCCACCATGCAACTCATCTGAACACTCGAAATTGCGCCGAGATGCGTGCGGCCAAAGAAGTTGGGGATCGCCACATTGAGCAGGGTGCTGAAGAGTCCGCTGGCGCAACCCCATCCCACGACCAACATCACCATGAAGAGGGTATCACCGAGTCGTCCCGCCCCGATGAACGCAATGGTTTGAAAGCTTACGCAAGCCAGAACGAGCACGCGCACCGGTACCCGGTCGGCCAACCACCCCGAGATCATTCCAACCATCGTGCTGACGATCGCCGTGGGGATGAACAGTTTGACGGCCTCGCGCCCACCGATCCCGGTGTCGGCCCCGAGGTCGATGATGTGAAACGTGACACCTGTAAAGACCATCGCCTGGAGCGAGAGCACGAATGTCACCGACCAGAAGGGCGCAGTACGCATCGCTTGTTCGCGGGTGAAACAGGGTTCATCGAACATGTCCAAGTGCGTCGCCGTTGTTTTTTCGTAGTCAGGGGATTCGCCATCCATGCGCAGTCCGCATTCTTCGGGGTTCTCTCGAAAAAAAACGAGAATCACCAGGCCCATGCCGACTCCGACCAGGCCGGCGAGGATCAACCACGCCCCGCGCCAATCCGCGAGATCGATCAGCCACAGCAAGAGCAGCGGCGCGATCGCGAAACCGCCGGAGACGAACACGCCGGATACTCCCGATGCAAGCCCGCGTCGTCGTTCGAACCATTTGGCCATCATCGTGCGCGAGGCCATCGTGAGTATCCCCTGGCCGCTGAAGCGCAACATCATGAACCCCAGGGTCAGAACGGCGGCGGCTGCCGGGATCGAGCCCACGCCAGCGAGGGACGAGAGACCGTTAGCGATCGTGTCGACCTGTGTCAGCAGGCACAGGGTCGCGGCGACCACCAGGCATGCGACGAACCCGGTCGCCCGGGCACCGTGGCGATCGAGATAGGTCCCGCCCAGGGGCAGGAGCAGGCTGCTCGCGAGGGTTCCGGCGAGGTAGGTGTAGGTGAGTTCGAGCCGGGTAAGTCCCGTCACCCGGATCAGATGATCGGTAAAGACACTTACCCCCATGGTTTGCCCGGGGATGCTCATCACTACACCGAGGGTGGCCACCCCGACAATCACCCATCCGTAAAAGAAAGGAAGCCGCTTCGGCGAGAACGGAAAGTTGGGAGACAGCCACTTCATGGGCGGCCGAATCTAGCAGTGAATCGCGATTGAACCAGATTAGAGGCTGACTTCGAAGTCGAGACTGCCGCTAGCGTCGGGGCAGGGTCGTCTACCGCATAGAAGCGAGTCCCGACGCGGCCGACCGAAAGCATCGGTTAGACTGGCAGGCCGAAGCCCGCACATCGAACGAAGACGCAGCGATGGGGAGCAGGCCTCGGGATCCGATACCAGGAGTTCAAACCGATGGAACAAGCTCGAGATATCGCCGATCAGGCGCGCATCCTGGTTCGAAGTGTCGACTCGGGCGTCCTATCGACCCATTCCGTGGAACACGAGGGTTATCCGTTCGGGTCGATTACTCCGTACGTTCTCATGCCCAATGGCAGCATCTTGATCTATCTCAGCAGCATTGCTCAACACACCCACAACATCCTGTCGGATCACAAGGTCTGTCTGACGGTGGCGGAACGGGAAGACGACTCCCAGGCTTCCGGTCGAGTGACCCTCCTGGGTGACGCGCAGATGGTTTCGCAGGATCGCGTGGAGGAAGTCAGTCGGCGCTACTTCGCTTTTTTCGGGTCAGCGCGGGGCTACGCGAACGTCCACGACTTCAGCTTCGTTGAAATCGAACCCATTCGCATCCGCTACATCGCGGGGTTCGGGGACATTCACTGGGTCGAGAAGGAAGAATGGATACAGGAAGTTCCGCAGTGGCAAGCTGACGAAGCCTCGATCATCGGCCACATGAACGACGATCACTCGGATTCTCTCAGCGCCATGTGTCGGCGTTTTGTCGCGGACGAATGTGAATCCGCCGAGATGCTCTCCCTGGACCCGAATGGTTTTCACGTCCGCACCCCGAACCACATCCACTACTTGAGCTTTGACGTGCTGTGCAGCACGAGCCAGGCGGTGCGCGCCGAGATGATCCGCCTCTCGCGACTCGCCAGCGCGTAGCGAGTGATTCAGTCGGGGTTTCCGCAGAGATTGATGCTCGCAGGGGTGCGGCGCTGCTAGTCTGGGTATTGGCCCATGAATGAATCCGCTAGCAAACTTGTTCTCGAAGCGTTTCATCCCGCGGTGCGGACCTGGTTTGAGCGCAAGTTTCCGGAAGGGCCGACAGAGCCGCAGGTCGAGGGGTGGCCGGCGATTGCGCAGAATGAAGACACGCTGATCGCAGCGCCGACCGGTTCCGGCAAGACGCTCTCGGCCTTCTTGATTTGTATTGATCGTTTTTACAAGAAAGCCGCGAAGAACAGCCAGGCGTTTTGCCTCGACGCCATCGAGACCCCCGAGCGGGAAGGCGTCGAGGTCGTGTATGTCTCGCCCCTCAAGGCGCTCGGGGTCGACATCAAGAAGAATCTCGACGAACCGATCGCGGAGATTGCAGTCATTGCCAAGGAACTTGGCTATGTGGTGCCGGAGATTCGGGTCGCGGTGCGGAGCGGTGACACGACACCCAGCCAACGCGCCGCGATGCTGCGCCGCCCCCCTCAGCTATTGATCACGACTCCCGAATCGCTCTACTTGATGATCACGGCCGAACGCAGCCGCGAGATTTTGCGCGGCGTTCGCACGCTGATCGTCGACGAGATTCACGCGGTGGCCCGAGACAAACGCGGCTCTCACCTGGCACTCTCAATGGAACGTCTCGAAGCACTCTGCGACGAACGCCCCGTTCGCATCGGCCTCTCGGCGACCCAGCGTCCCATTGAAACGGTGTCGCGGCTGTTGGTTGGATCTGGAGTCGGTCGCAACCGGGACGATGGCACCCCCAAGTGTCGCGTGGTCGACTGCGGTCATCAGCGCAAACTCGATCTGGCGATCGAGTTGCCCGGGAGCGATCTGGAAGCGGTGGCCTCGGGCGAGCAGATGGGCGAGGTGCTCGACCGCATCGCAGAACTCGTCAAGCAGCACACCACGACCCTGGTCTTCGTCAACACACGACGGCTGTCCGAACGGCTGGCGCATCTGCTGGTTGAACGGCTCCCGGCAGATAGCGTGGCGGCCCATCACGGCAGCTTGTCAAAGGACCGACGTCTGCGGGTCGAAACCCGACTGTGCGCGGGGGACTTGGGTGTGCTGGTCGCCACTGCATCCCTCGAATTGGGGATCGATATCGGCCCGGTCGATCTCGTATGTCAGATTGGTTCGCCCCGGGCGATCGCCACATTCCTGCAACGGGTCGGGCGCTCCGGGCACTCCCGCCGCGGCACGCCGAAGGGACGGCTCTACCCATTGACGCGGGACGAGCTGGTCGAGTGCGCCGGGCTGTTGCATGGGATCCAAGCGGGTCAGCTCGACGCGATCCTGCCACCGGTTGCCCCGCTGGACATACTCGCGCAACAGATCGTCGCGGCTTGTGCGGCCGAAGACTGGACCGAGGACGCACTCTACGAACTCATTACAAAGGCGTCGCCCTTCGCCGGAGTGACGCGCGCCGAGTTCGATGAACTGATCGCAATGCTTTCCGACGGTGTCGTGACGTCGAGGGGACGCCGCGGCGCCTATCTGCACCGGGACCGGGTCAACGGTAAATTGAAAGGTCGTCGCGGTGCGCGGCTCGCCGCACTGACCTCGGGAGGTGCCATCCCCGATCGCGCGGACTACCGCGTGATCATGGATCCGGACGACACCTTCGTGGGAACGGTGGACGAAGATTGGGCCATCGAGAGCATGGCGGGGGATATCTTCCTGCTGGGAAGTACCTCGTGGCGCATACGTCGGATCGAGGCGGGGGTCGTGCGAGTGACCGACGCCCAGGGTGCTCCGCCGACCATTCCATTTTGGGTCGGTGAGGCCCCGGCGCGTACCAAAGAACTTTCCGACGAAGTATCGAACTTGCGCCGCGGCTTTTCCGAGTGGCTCGACCGGAACGATTTCGAGGGTGGACGCGGCTGGCTGCAGGAGCAATGCGGCATCAACAAGAGCGCCGCCGATCAAATCGCGCGCTATCTGAGCGCCGCGCGCACCAACCTCGGCGTCTTGCCGACTCGCGATCATCTCGTGATCGAACGTTTCTTCGACGATACCGGGGGCATGCAGCTCGTGGTGCACTCGCCCCTGGGCGGCCGCATCAATCGGGGCCTCGGGCTCGCCCTGCGCAAGAAGTTCTGCGTGAACTTCGATTTTGAGTTGCAGGCGGCTGCGAGCGACGACGCCATCGTGCTCTCCCTCGGCCCCCAACACAGTTTTCCCCTGGCAGACGTCCCGAAGTTTCTCCACCCCGACACCACGGAAGCAGTACTTTCTCAGGCGGTCCTCGTCTCGCCGATGTTCACCGCGCGCTGGCGCTGGAACCTGAACCGCTCCCTGCTCGTCTTGCGTTTTCAGGGTGGACGGCGCAATCCCCCCGCGATTCAACGCATGCAGGCCGACGACTGGATGGTCGCACTATTTCCAAGCCTGGCGGCGTGCGCGGACAATATGGACGCGGGGCCCATCGAAATCCCGGACCATCCCATTGTGCGACAGACACTTTACGATTGTCTGCACGAAGCGATGGATATCGATGGCGTGATCGAACTCGTCAAGGGGATTCGCTCGGGCAAGGTGCGGGTGCACTGCGTCGATACCACCGAACCGTCCGTGCTCTCCCACGAGATCTTGAACAGCCGGCCCTACACCTTTCTCGATGATGCTCCTCTGGAAGAGCGCCGCACCCGCGCAGTGTCCATGCGCCGCGGGCTTCCGGTCGAAGCGCGCGAACTCGCGACCCTCTCTCCCAAAGCACTCGCTCAGGTGCGCGAAGAAGCGCGCCCGAATCCTCGCGATCCCGAAGAGTTGCACGACTGGTTGTTGTCCCTCGGCGTGATGCGCCCCGAGCCCGAGTATGGCGCGCATTTCGATTCTCTGGTCGAGCAGGGACGGGCGTATGCAGTCTGTCTGGGAGATCAGCGACTCTGGTGCGCGACCGAGCGCCGACGTGGAGCGGAAGTCGTTTTCAAAGAGGTTCGCTTCGAACCCGATCGACCCCTGCCCGAGGTGATTGCCGCCGAAGATCCCGGGACTCCAGAGGTGATCATCCGGGAGATCGTGCGCGGCCACCTCGATTGCACCGGCCCCGTCGACACTGCAGAAATGGTGCACCGCACGGGACTCGAACCCGTCGATGTCGAGATTGCGTTTGCGACCCTCGAAACCGAAGGCTTCGCCCTGCGCGGGGAATTCGATTGCGGCCGCGGCGAACAATTCTGCGCGCGTCGGTTGTTGGTGCGAATCCACCTTGGAACCCAGGAACGACTGCGCCGCGAGATCGAGCCGGTCACCGCGCAGGATCTCATGCGCTTCTTGCTTCGCTGGCAGCGCGTGACGCCCGAAACCCGGCGCGAAGGTCGCCGGGGAGTGCTCTCGGTAGTCGAGCAACTGCAGGGTTTCGAAATTGCAGCGGGCGCGTGGGAAGAGGCGATCTTCGCGAGCCGGGTCAAGGGCTATCGCTCGAGTTGGCTCGACGGTCACTGCATGTCCGGCGAAGTGGCCTGGGGACGCTTGACTCCCAAAGCGTTGGAAGGGGGAGCGAAGCCGAGTCGCGGTGGCGGCGCCCCTTCAAAGGCTACGCCGATATCATTTTTGTTGCGCGCAGATCTTCCCTGGTTGCTCGCGGCAACTCGCGGTGATGTACAACCCAGTGAACCCGGCCCGGGTGCCGCGCTCGAGGTATTCGAGGTACTGCGCGAAAAGGGCGCGCTCTTCCACAGTGAATTGGGTGCGTGTTCGAATCGCCTGCCGGTCGAGATCGAAGAGGGACTTTGGGAACTGGTATCCCGGGGTCTCGTCAGTGCCGATGGCTTTCAGGCCGTTCGCTCGCTGCTGAGTTCGCGAAGTCGATGGGCCCGCAACACGGCGCGCCGACGAGTGCAGCGTGGCCTGCGTCGGGGGACCCGTGGCAGCACGAATGCGGAGGGCCGCTGGTCTGTCTTTCCAGGGCGAAACATGGGTGCGGCTGAAGACCTCGATGCGGACGAACTCGCCGAAGCGATCGCCGAACAATTGCTCGTGCGCTACGGGATCGTGTTCCGGGATCTCGTCGCCCGGGAAACTCTCGCTGTACCGTGGCGCGAAATTTCCTGGGCGTTTCGACGCATGGAAGCCCGCGGCAGCATTCGCGGAGGTCGCTTCGTCAGCGGGTTCGCCGGTGAACAGTACGCACTGCCCGGAGCAGTAGATGCGCTGCGCCGCACTCGAAAAATGGAACGCAATGGCGAAATTGTGAGAGTCTCGGCGTGCGATCCACTGAATCTCGTCGGGATCATCACCCCCGGCGTTCGGATCCCCGCCGTTCGCGGTGGAGAAGTCGTCTATCGCGATGGCATCCCAGTTACCGATGAGATCGGTGAGACGCACGAGCAAGGACAAGCTGCTGTCGTTGGCAATGAAGTCGGCAATGAACAGGGCTCGTTGCCCTATTGAATCGTCCCCGGGATGCCCGTTGCGGGATGATCCTTCAGATCGGGGCCTCGAGGTCCGATAGTTCCGGTTATGGAAGCCACGTTCTTCGTCGCCAAACAGCAACAGGCCATCGGAGTTCGTCACTACGACGATCTCCCGGTCGAGCCGATTGGCGAACCCCTGGAGATCGCGTCATGCAAGACCCTCGTCGCACTGGCTGCGGCCATTTCCGGCGGGGAGCAGGGCCCGTTGCAGCCGCTTCGCGATGCGACGTGTCAGTCGTTTCCCATCTTCACCTTCGAGCCGTCCGTCGTGAAGGCGTTGGCAAATCTGATCGAGGACGACATCGATGACATCGCGCGGTTGTGGCTCGAGACTGCGGAGTGGGATGGTGAAGATCCCGATCTATACGAACTCAGCGATTTCCTGAAAGAACTGAAAGCAGGAATCGGGACGATTCGGAATCTCGGGGAACGGCTCTACATCCTGCTCGAAGAGAAGGCGTACTAGGAGTCTGCGCGAACCTCAATCGCCCTCGAATTCGCATAGCGCGAAGCACTCGATTCCCATCGCGCGCAGCCGTTTCATGCCGCCGAGGTCCGGCAGGTCGATTACAAAACAGCATCCGGCGATATTCGCTCCGGTTTCCTGGATCAACTTGGCAGCGGCTTCCGCCGTGCCTCCGGTTGCGATCAGATCGTCGATCAACAGCACATTGGCCCCGGAATCGATCGCGTCCCGATGGATCTCCAGACGGTCCTCGCCGTATTCGAGTTGATAAGACATGCCGATGGTCTCACCGGGCAGCTTCCCCGATTTGCGCATCGGCACAAAGCCGAGGCCCAACTTGTAGGCGACCGCTGTGCCGAAGAGGAAGCCTCTCGCCTCGATCCCGGCCACGCAGCTGATCTCTTTGTCCTTATAGTGGTCTACGATCGCATCGATGGCCTGACGCAACCCTTCGGGATTGGAAAGTAGCGTCGTGATGTCGCGATACTGGATGCCGGCTTTGGGGAAGTCGGGAATCGTACGAATAAAATCAACAATCGCCACAGTAGCTATCTCCTCGTTCAATTCAGGACTGTCGTTTAGCTCAGGGCTGTAAAACGCGCCCGGCCACGGCGTCCAGGGTGCGCAAGACACTCGGATCGCGCGCGTCCGGTCCGGTGATGATGGCGTCCTCGAGCGCCCGATGGCAGCCGCTGGGGCAAGGGCGTTCGAGTGGATGAATCTTGGGTGCAATCTGCTTGACCAGCGTGCGGGCGTTGTCCGCGTTTGCGAGCAATACCCTCACGATGTCCGCGACCTGGACGGCGTCGTGGTCTGGATGCCAGCAGTCGTAATCCGTCACCATGCCGACCGTGGCGTAACAGATCTCCGCTTCGCGAGCGAGGGAGGCTTCGGGAAGGTTCGTCATGCCGATGACATCGCAACCCCAGCTCTTGTACAGCTTCGATTCGGCGAGAGTGGAGAACTGCGGCCCCTCCATGGCAAGGTAGGTTCCCCCTCGCACTACGTTCAGGCCCAGATCCCGGGCGCTGTCGTACGCCAGGTTTGCGAGGCGCTCGCAGATTGGATGCGCCATGGAAACATGCGCGATCACGCCGCGCTCGAAGAATGTCTTGACGCGATTGCGGGTCCGATCGATGAACTGATCGATCACCACGAAGGTTCCGGGAGCCAACTCCTCCTTGAAAGATCCGACCGCACTCAGGGATAGGATCTCGGTTACGCCGGCTCGCTTCAAGACATCGATGTTGGCCCGGTAATTGATGGCGCTCGGCGAAAGCGTATGGCCGCGCCCGTGACGGGGCAGGAAGATCAACTTTTGTCCTTCGAGCTCGCCAAACAAAAGTTGATCGGAGGGATCGCCAAAGGGGGAGCTCACCGTCTCCCACTGAAGCTGACCCAGTCCCTCGATCTCATAGATTCCGCTTCCACCGATGATTCCCAGTACAGCTGTCACGTATCGCTCCATTTAATAGGTACATCGAGGTTTGGCAAGGCGACATGGTACCGCCGAGCCTCGATAATCCAACAGGCGAACGTCGGGAATCCGATTCAGCGGGCTCGGTAGAATAAAGTGTGCGCGCTGATGCGCCAAGCCTCAAAGCGTCGGTGCGCGAGCAGTCGGCTTCGCAATTGGCGATCGCCGCGGTGATAGGCGGAAAAGAACGCCGCAAGGGTTCGGGGGCGAAGGGCGTCGCGCGTACCGTGTTTGTGCAGCGATCGATACAGCCGCATGAGTTCCACCATGCGACGTCTCGGCGTAAGTTCATTGCCTAGTCGTGCTCGATCGAGATCGACAATGATGACGTCGATTGCATCGATGGCATCACCTGCATGTGCAGATCCGCGGATCAACAGATTCTTGATATGGAGATCCGCGTGTCGGCACCCGAGATCGTGAAGCTGGCGAACGGCTGAACCCGCTGCGCGCGCAGCCCGCAACAGCGTCGTCCTGTCGGGCCCGGCTGCGAGAAACGCGACCCCGTCCATGGCCTCATCCACGTGAACACTCGCAAGTGCGGCCTGCCAGAACCAACCCCTTCGCCTGCCCGCCACGAACCCAGGCTTGGGCACCGGCGCTCCGAGTTTTGCGAGCGCCGCCGTCGTGCGAAGTTCAGCCAGAGGTCGATCGAGACTGAGGAACCTCGCACCTGTGATGCGGGCCAGGGAGCCTCCGTGGATCAGGGGCCGGATGTGCAGCCGCGTCGAGGTTCCGGGCAAGTCCAAGATTGCAGTGTTGCCTCGGCCGCTGGAGCCACGGATCGTCCCCAGCAGTGCCGCGAGGTCTCCGTCTCGATCGAATCGCAGAGATTGGGTGGCCTGTTTGAAGGGTTCCGCCAGGGATTCGGCGACCACCACGTTCCAGGGGCCAATCGAGAGTTCTCGAAACTCGTCGGTGTTGCTCGAATTCGCTGGGGCCATGGCGTCTGTCGCACTCTCTGTGGGGCCGAGGGTGACGACGAAATAGCATCTGGTCGCGCTCCCAACAACTTTGGCCACACGTTTCGAGAATGCGCGGACGTCTCCAATTATGGTTTCGAGATTGCTGGCCGAAGGACGGGAGTGTGCGCGAAGTCTGCCGCGCGAGGTATTGTGTCTGCCCCACCCAGTTTTGGCGAGGCCCGTCATCGTTCACTGTCTCAACCCACTCTCATCACCACCCCATGCAGAGCGTGTCTTGATCATTCGACTGGGCGCGATGGGTGACGTGGTCCGCACGCTGCCCGCGTTGCAGGCCCTGCGCGTTGCCTACCCAGATGCGCATATCAGTTGGCTGGTCGAGAAACGCGCGGCAGGCGTGCTCGAGGGGCGCGACGATCTCGATCGGGTGATTCAGTTTCCGCGCGAACACCTGATGGATTTGTTGCGCCGTCGTCAATTCGATGAGTTGTGGCAACAACTCACAGGATTCGTGCGGGCTCTGCGCGCCGAGCAATTCGATCTGGTCATCGATTTCCATGCAATTCTCAAGAGCGGTGTACTCGCGATGCTGAGCGGCGCTCGGACGCGGGTGTCGTACTCCCGGCCGTTCAGTCGCGAGTGGAGTTTCTTGTTCGCCAACCATCGCGCTCGATTGTCCCCGCACAAGATGAGTCGCTACGACCGCAACGCGGGTCTACTGAAGTTCTTGGCGATCGATTCGGTCGAAACAGCAATACTCACTGTCGATAAAGCTGCGGACACGCGTATGGGTCTGGCCCTCAATGGCTCGAAGGCCTGGATCTTGATCCACCCCGGTTCGAGCAGCGGGGCGGACTACAAGCGCTACCGACCTTCGGGTTATGCGGATCTGGCGCGTGGGCTGAAGCGCAGAACCGGTCTCGACTCGATCGTAGCCCTGGGCACCAGCGCGGAGGAGCGCGCACTCGCCGAAGAAATTGTCGCAGGTTCTCGCGGTGCGGCACGCCTGGCTCCCGCAACTTCAGACCTCGCAGAACTGATCGCATTGATCGACCGCGCGCGCCTGTTTGTCGGGAGCGACAGTGGGCCACTCCACCTTGCCACGTCCCTCGGAACTCCGGCGGTTCAGATCATGGGGCCGACGGATCCCATTGAAAACGAACCGCGGCGGGGCACGCACTGGAAGCGGGTGCGGCTACCGGTTCCCTGTAGCCCGTGTCGTCGAGGTTGCGCCCAGGCGACCTGCATGGCGATCATCCCCCACGATCTCGTGTTGGAAGCCGCGCTCGAATGCCTCGCCGATTCCCGCAACTCGTCAGCCGCAAAGCGGATGGCGTTGTCTCGAACCCCAGCAGTCGCCATCGCACAGCCATGGGCCTGAGTTCCCCGTCGGAAATTCTCGTTCGCGGTCCAAACTGGGTGGGGGACGTAGTCATGGCTACCCCCGGTCTGCGCGCATTGCGGGCCGAGTTTCCCGACGCGCGTATTCGTTTGCAGCTTCGAAACGGTCTCGAGGGTCTCTTGACCGCATGTCCATTCGTGGACGACGTGATGCCCGTGCATTCATACCATCGGGGTGTGGGGGCCTTGATTCGCGAAGGTCTGGAGTTGCGCCGGCAAGGCCGCTTCGAGCTTGGGATTTGTATCCCCGACTCGTTCTCGTCGGCCCTGCTGCAGCGGTTGGCCGGTACACAAAAAATTGTAGGATATGCCGGAGGAGTCCGGGAAGCTCTGTTGCATCAGCGGGTTCCCGTGCCGGCGGCATGGGGCCCTCGCAAGTTCGTCCCACGAGAGCACTTCGTGCTGGGCCTGATGGAAGCGGTTGGCTGCAAGGAACGCGGAACTCATCTCGAACTCTTCACCTCGGTTCAGGAAGACCAGCGCGTCGATGCCGTACTACGGCAGCATGGTGTGGCGGCGAACGATCCTCTGGTGATCCTCGCTCCCGGGGCGTCGTTCGGTTCGTCAAAATGGTGGCCTGCCGCGTCCTATGCCCGGGTCGCTGATGCGCTCATGAAGTGCTCTGTGCGGGTGGCACTGTTGGGTGCCGCATCCGAAGCCGCGCTGACCTCGAAGGTTTCCGAAGCGATGAGCGAGCGTCCCATCGATCTTGCCGGGGTGCTGTCTCTCGCCGAGGCGAAAGCGCTCGTCCGCAGGGCCGCGCTCGTGATCTGCAACGATGCGGGGGCGCGCCACATTGCTACAGCCTTTGGGGTTCCGTCCATTGTGTTCATGGGACCGACCAGTCTCGAAAAGACCAACCTCAACCTCGACGGAGTCGAGGTCCTCCAAACCGACGACGATTGCCGCCCCTGTTACAAGCGCACCTGCCCGATTGATCACCGCTGTATGACGGGGATCGATCCGGGGCGTGTGATCAATCTCGCAAAAGCAACCCTGGGCCTGGCCCCGTGATGCCTGACAATGTAATTGATCTCTCGGTCGTGATCTTGAGCTTCAATACCCGGGCGCATCTACTCGAGTGCCTGGAGTCGGTCGAGCGCGAAATTTGCGGGCCCGACATGAAGCGTACGAGCGAAGTCATCGTCGTAGACAACGGATCGAATGACGGGTCGGTCAGCGCGCTGCGCGAAAATTTCTCCTGGGTCGACGTGATCGCCCTCAAAAAAAATATTGGCTATGCCCGCGGCAACAACCTGGCCCTTGCACGCGCGCGCGGTCGGATCGTTCTATTGCTCAACAGCGATGTCGTGCTCGAACCCGGTTCGATCGAAACCACCTTCGCTTTCCTCGAAGAACATCCACAGGTCGGCGCGGCGGGGATTCAGTTGATTCATCCAGACGGGCGTCTGCAAAATTCGATTCACCGGTATCCGAGCTTCCCGCGCGAAGTGTTTCCGGTCTGGTTGCTCGAAACCCTGGTACCGGGTCGCTTCCCCTCGAAGCGACGTCCGGTGCGCGCGCCAATTGAAGTTGAATCCGTGTTGGGGGCCGTGCTCTTCGTACGACGCGAAGTGCTCGAGCGCGTGGGGCTTCTGCCCGAAGCCTATTTTTTCTTTTTGGAGGAAACCGACTGGTGCTGGCAGATGCGTCGCGCGGGCTTTTCGATTTACCACATCCCGGGAGCCCGAGCGCTCCATCACTCCGGGGCGAGTAGCAAGAAGAAGGATCCGATCGCAACGCGAATCGAATATCACCGCTCGCTATATCATTTTCTGCGGGTCAACCGCGGTGTCTCGAGTGCTACGGGGGTACGAGCGCTTCGGATCTTGAAGGGACTCGTCTCGATCCCGCCGCTGGCATTGCTGGCGGTGGTTTCGCCGTATCACAGGATGCGTCTTCGCAGCGTTGGTCGGCTGCTGCTCTGGCACGCGATCGGTCGTCCGGCGAGCTGGGGACTCTCGGAATCTGCGCCCAGCGTGGGGTAGCAGTCCGCTCCGGAACTCCCGTCGGAGTAAAAAACGCGTGCCGGGCAAGGGCGGGAGTTCTGCACCGGGCTGCTACGATCCCGCACAAAGCAGCCGAAAGCCGGAGAAAGGAAGGGCGTGGCTCAGGCGCGAAAACCGAAGTTGGATATGCGACGGCTTGAGAAGTTGCTGAAGGATTTCTCGCGAGTGCGGCTCGCGGTCATCGGCGATGTCTTGCTCGACGAATATCTGCGAGGCGACGCTCTGCGGATCAGTCCGGAGGCTCCGGTCCCGGTCGTTCATGTGCAGGGCGAAGCGATTGTTTTGGGCGGAGCCGGCAATGTGGTTCGCAATGTGGTTTCACTTGAAGCAGGCTGTGAGTTTTCTTCGGTTGTTGGAAACGACTCGGATGGAGACCGCGTGATTTCGCTGTTGGAGGAACTGGGGGTGGACGCCGGGGGCGTGGTCCGTGCAGAGGGCAGGCCGACCACCCGCAAGACCCGAGTCGTCGCCCGAGGGCAGCAGATCGTGCGCGTCGATCGCGAAACCCGCGAACCGATATCCAAACCCGTGCTCACGCAATTGCTGGAGCGCCTGCCCGAACGTCTTCGCGCATCGGATGCCGCGGTCCTCGAGGACTACGGCAAGGGCTTGTTGGTTCCAGCAGCGATACGAAAAATCATCGCGTGCTGTACAAGCGCTAACGTTCCGGTCTCGGTCGATCCCAAATCGAAATTGCGACCGTTTAAAGGAGCGGCATTGCTGAAGCCGAATCTTCGGGAAGCCGAACATCTCACTGGGGTCTCCGCCAGCGAAAAGGGTGGTCTCGACCGAATTGCCAAAAAGCTTCGCGGGGCGGTGGGGAATGCCGATTTGGTCATTACCCGCGGCGGCAGTGGGATGTCGCTCTTCGTGCCCGGCGAATCGCGATGTGATGTGGCGACGAGCAACCAGGAGGTGTTCGACGTACAGGGCGCTGGAGACACAACCATTGCCGTGCTCGCCCTGGCCCGCGCGGCAGGGGCAACTCTGATCGAAGCTGCGGTGCTGGCCAATGCGGCCGCCGGAGTGGTCGTTGAAAAAATAGGCACCGCTACAGCGAGCCGCGACGAAATTGCGGCACGTCTACCCGCGGCACTCGCCGCCGCCAGGGAAGGATTTGCATGACCGATTCATCGCGTGCGCCAGGTCTTCGCAGCATGACCGGCTTTGGCAGCGCGTCTTTTACGATCAGCGATTTGGCCTTCGAGGTCGAGATTCGTACCGTGAATCACCGTCATCTCGATCTGCGCCTGAAATTGCCACGCCAGTTCGCAAGCTGCGAATCAGATGCGCGCGCTCGAGTTTCCCATTACCTCGGGCGCGGCAAGGTGGATCTCTCGGTGAACCTCGCCGCAGGGGCGAGACCCACTGCGGAACTCGAGATCGACGAGCACGTGGCAGGACAATATGTAGACGCTGCGCACCAACTCTCGCGCGGCTTCGAGGTGACGGGCGCACTGGACGTGACGGCGCTCATCGCCATGCCCGGAGTGACGCGCTTTGTCGAACCCGGTCTCGAAGAATCGGAACTCTCGCAGGTACTGTGCGACGCGATCGATCGTGCGCTGGTCGCGGTTGATCATACGAGACTCACCGAGGGCAACACGATTCGGGCGGACTTCGAGAATCGACTCGCTCTTGTCTCCGAATTGATCGAAAAACTCGATTCGCGCTCCGGCGTCGTGCGACAGAGTGTCAAGGACCGACTTCGAAAGCGCGCGGGACAATTGGAACTCGAAACGGGGTTGGTCGATGAGGCGCGCCTACATCAAGAAATTGTCATCGCAGCGGACCGCCTGGACGTCAGCGAGGAGATCGCGCGACTGCGCAGTCACCTTGAACAGTTTCATGCGATACTGGCATCGGCCGGACCGGCGCAGATGGTGGGGCGACGACTCGACTTCCTGCTCCAGGAACTGGGTCGCGAAGCAAACACGGTGGGGAGCAAGGCAAATGATGCGCCACTCGCCCACGATGTCGTCGAGGTGAAAACAGAACTCGAGCGAATCAGAGAGCAGGTTCAAAATTGTGAGTAAGGCCGAAGGGCGCACGAGCGGCAAATCGGGGCGGAAATCCCGGGCTGGGGATCCGGGCAGCGCTGTCGTTCGCATGCTCAATATTGGTTATGGCAATCTCGTGTTGGCGTCACGGGTGATTGCGGTGGTATCACCTACTGCGTCTCCCATGCGGCGACTTCGAGAAGAGGCAGCGGAGCGGAACAAGTTGGTCGACGCGACCGAGGGACGTCGTACCCGGTCGATCCTGGTGACCGATAGCGATCACGTAATCCTCTCGGCCATCAATCCAGAAACGATCGCCGCACGACTGGCACCCGATACATCAGGGACGTCGTCATGAGCGGTATGACCTTCGTCATTTCAGCGCCGTCGGGCACGGGCAAGACGACTGTGTGTCAAAACCTCATCGAGCAGGACGATAAACTTCGCTTCTCGGTGTCCCACACCACGCGAAAACCTCGCCTGGGCGAAATGGACCGAGTCAATTACCACTTCGTAGACGAAGTTGAGTTCAATCGGCTGGTCGCGGAAGAAGCGTTTTTGGAATCAGCTCGTTACGCCGGCAATCTCTACGGGACGAGTTTTGCCGCCATCCGCGGCACCCTCGAAGCCGGGCGCGACATCATGCTGGAAATCGAGGTGCAGGGCGCGCAACTGATCCGGAACAGAAAGTTCGAGGCTGTGTTCATCTTTTTGCTGCCCCCTTCCATGGAGATTCTCGAGCAGAGATTGCGAGATCGAGGTACGGACACCGAGGAATTGATCAAGCAACGTCTGAGCGAGGGGAACGCCGAGATCACGATGGCCAAAATTTTCGATTATGCGGTGATCAACGACAAACTCCTGAACACCGTAGAGCAGGTTCAGGAGATCATTTGTGCCGAACGCACCGGTGAAATCAAAGACGTTCGCGCGCGATTCGGCGTTGCCAAGGTGCTGGAGAACTGGCTGAGGCTGGTCGAGTAGCAGTACGATTCTCGCGATGAATCAAAGATCGGCTGCGATTTCGCACTGATGCAGACCGGCGTTGCCCAGCACAACCCGCTACCGAGCCGCGCAGGTCTGCTCTGCCAGCATTGCTGCAGAAGGCTTGTCCGGGTACCTTCTCCCCACCCCCGGACAATTCTGTCAACCCATTGATCTAGCAAGAGAAATGGGATTGGTGATCGGACCAATCCCGGCCGGGGACGATATTGGTAAAACCGATGCTTCGCTTCAATGACATTGCCGACCGCATGCTGGAGTACAACCCCGGCATCGACCTGGAGCTGCTTCAGCGCGCCTACGTTTTTTCAGCGAAGGTTCACGAGGGGCAGGAACGGCTCAGCGGCGAGCCGTATCTCATTCATCCCCTCGAGGTGGCGGGCATCCTCGTCGAGATGCGCATGGACGACGTCTCGGTAGCCGCCGGTTTGCTGCACGACACCCTCGAAGACACGCTCACAACCCGCGACGAACTGGAACGCCTGTTCGGCGAGCAAGTTGCGTTTTTGGTCGACGGTGTCACGAAGATCGCCCAGATCGAATTTACTTCGCAAAGAGAACGACAGGCCGAAAACTTTCGCAAGATGCTGATCGCCATGTCGAAAGACATTCGCATCTTGCTGATCAAACTGGCCGATCGCCTGCACAACATGCGAACGCTCAATTACCTGGCCGAAGATACCCAGTCTCGCATCGCACAGGAGACGGTGGAGATCTATGTGCCGCTGGCCAATCGCCTGGGTATTCACTGGGTGCAGCAAGAACTCCAGAATTTGGCCTTTACCGTGCTTCATCCCCAGATTGCAGAGGAGCTCGAGAAACAACTGGCTGGGGGACGCGGAGAGCGCGAGAAGTACATCGAAGAAGTGATCAGCAGCCTCGCGACCCGTCTCTCCCAGGTGGGGATACGCGCCGAGGTGACCGGTCGAGTCAAAGATCTGGCTTCGGTCCACGCCAAGATGGAAGCCCAGGGTGTCAGCCTCGACGAGATCTACGACGTGATCGCGTTTCGCGTAATTCTCTCCGGCAATGAAGAACATTGCTACGCGGCGCTAGGCATCATTCACAGCATCTGGAGTCCCGTGCCCGGACGCTTCAAGGACTACGTCGCGCTTCCCAAACCCAATGGCTACCAGTCGCTTCACACTGTGGTGATTGGCGCCTACGGCGAGCGCATGGAGGTGCAGATTCGAACGAGCGACATGCATCGGTCTGCGGAAATGGGAATCGCCGCGCACTGGAAATACAAGGAAGGCCGGATCGACTCAGACGCGGAAGATGAGCGACGGTTCGCCTGGCTGCGGCAACTGCTCGAGTGGCAGAGCGAACTCGATGATCCACACGAATTTCTGGATGCCGTCAAAGTCGATCTGTTTCCCGACGAGGTGTTTGTGTTTACACCCCGAGGCGAGGTGATCAACTTGCCGAGCGGCGCCACGCCGATCGACTTCGCTTACGCGATTCA
>JADFNE010000006.1 GCA_022563535.1 Myxococcales bacterium | reverse complement strand
CATTCACCCCCTGTCCGCGCCACCGGAATGCCCATCAATAACTAGCACCCCGAAAACCCCCTTTCCCTCATTGCCCAAATAGCAACATGCCCAGTAAAGCAAGGACACCCGAGGCTTACACCCAAAGCCCCGCAATCCCTCCCCGTTCCAAGGAAAGTCACATCCAAACCCACAAAAGAAATATTTCTAATTCCGAAGTAGCGCCGACTAGGCCGCCGCCTTCTTCCGGGCACCGATCAACGAGCCGACGGCGTCGGAGATGCCGTCCACGCTCAACGAATACATCGAGAACATATCCGCAACGATGCGTGTGGTCCGGGTGCTCTGCCAGATCTTCTGGGGATCGGGGTTTACCCAGACGGTGCGGTGGAAGTGGTCGTCGATGCGTTTCAGCCACTCGATTCCCGGGGTCTGTGATTCGAGGCGTGGATTGATGTTGCCCCGGGGAGAGAGAAGTTCTGCCGGATGCATGGCGGCGTCTCCCACGATCATGACCTTCCAGCGTTCGTCGAGCTTGCGCAGCATGTCTCCGGTCGGGATCGAATCGCGCCGGGCCAGGGTTGCGTTGGTGCAGATCAACTCGTAGATGCAGTTGTGAAAGTAGTAGGACTTGAACTCGCGCAGGCCGCGTTCTTCGTGCAGGGCGGTGAGCAATCGGCTCATCGGCTCGTAGTATGGATCCATGGTTCCGCCGACATCCATGAGCAACAGCAAGCGAATGTTGTTCTTGCGTTCGGGGCGGAACACCAGCTCGATCTCACCCGCATTTTTGCAGGTTTCGTCGATGGTTTCTTCCAGATCGAGTTCGGTTACGGGGCCCGTTCGGGTGAGTTGCCGCAAGCGCTTGAGCGCGAGCTTCATGTTGCGCAAGTTCAGGGTGGAGTCGGTTCGGTAGCCTTCGAACCTGCGATCTTCCGCCACCTTCATGGCCGAACGATTCTTGCCCGGACCGCCCACGCGAATTCCGGTGGGATGCTCGCCACCGTGGCCGAACGGAGAACGGCCCCCTGTGCCGACCCACTTCCCGCCGCCGTCGTGGCGTCCATCTTGCTCGGCGAGGATGTCCAGAAAGCGCTGCATCAGCTCGTCGCTGTCGAGGTGTTCGAGCAGCGCGCGCTGTTCGTCCGTCAGTTCCTGGAAATTCTTGGGGTCCTGGAGCCACTCGAGGACCTCGTCTTCGATCGAGAGCGCGCCTTCGACACCGTGGAACACGTGGGCGAACACGCGATCAAAAGCGTCGTAGTAGGTTTCGCTTTTGATCAGGCAAGCGCGGGAAAGATTGTAGAAGCGAAACAGGCTCGAACCGTGGAGTCCCTTCTCGAGGGCCTCCATCAGCATCCGCCATTCCTGGAGCCCGACGGGAACCCCTTCTTCCCGCAGCTCGTAGAAGAGATCGAGGAACATCTCTCGTTCCGCCTCCTGAACTATTGATTGTACTTGGGACCGAGATCGCTCCAGTTCTTCGGAAGCGTCCCGCCTTCAACCGTGTAGCTCTGTAGCGCTTCGGTGTCCTGCTCGTTCTTGAGCAGCGCTCCCAGAAAGGGAATGGACTGAGAAACCTGTTCGGTCGTCACCCCCGCACGAAGCAGCGCAGAAATCCAATCGATCAATTCCGAGGTCGAGGGCTTCTTGCGCAGCTCGTCCTGGCCGCGAAGCCAGTAGAACTTGACCAATACCTGATCGAGAAGTTTTACATCGAGGTTCGGGTGGTGGACATCGATGATCTTCTTCATCAGATCTCGCTCGGGAAACTCAATGAAGTGAAAAACACAGCGCCGCAGGAAGGCGTCGGGCAGTTCTTTTTCGTTGTTCGATGTAATGATGATCACGGGTCGATGGTTGGCCTTGATCTCGTCCCCGGTCTCCAGCACGGTGAAACGCATTTCGTCCAGCTCGAGCAGGATGTCGTTGGGAAACTCGAGATCCGCCTTGTCGATTTCGTCGATCAGCAGGAGCTGTCGTTCCGGCGATTTGAAGACGCGGCCCAGCGGGCCGAGCTTTATGTACTTGCGGATGTCGGAAACATCTCCGTCGCCAAAACGCGCATCGTTGAGCCGCTGTACCGTGTCGTAGACGTAGAGTCCGTCCGAGGTCTTCGTCGTCGACTTGATGTGCCAGGACTCCATCGAAAGTCCCAGGCCCTCGGCCACGTGCATCGCGAGCAATGTCTTGCCCGTTCCCGGCTCCCCCTTGATGAGAAGCGGGCGTTCGAGGGCGATCGCGCAGTTGACTGCGTCGATCAACGGACCGGACACCACATAGCCGTCCGTTCCGGTGAACCGATTGAATTCTATATCCGAGGGCATTACTTCCCCTTTTCTGCACCAAGTCTGTAAGCGGCGATCGTCGCTGATCTGGGCCTGCGCGAAACTCGCGTTGAGAACTCAGGCGCGGACCGCGCCGAGTGGCCAGAGACTAGCGGCACAGAGTCGAGGCGTCTGCCCCATGAGAGGCAGAGATCGCATTGTTCGGCGATGAGACTGCAAAATCCTTCGGGGGCTCAATGAGAACCGCGACTCGGGGTCAATTCTGGTGAATCACCGCGGGCCGTGGGAATTGATCCCCGTGAAGTCTACCCAGAGGCCTTGAGGTACGCCTGCAACGCCACCCCCACCTCCCGGGCGCTCTGGAAGCGCTCCTCGGGCGCCTTGGCCAGGAGCTTCATGATCAACTCGGCCAGTGCCTCGGGGACGGTCACGACGCGTTCCCTCGGATCGGGCACGGGCTGTGGGCATGCTGGTAGGTCACGTCACCCGTTTCGTACGGAACCGTCCCGGTGACTAGGTGGAACAGCGTCCCGCCCAGGGCATAGAGATCGGCGCGATGATCGGTCGTGCCGCCGATCGCCTGCTCGGGAGCCATGTAGTTGGGCGTCCCCCCGATGATCGTCGATGATACTCAGCGCTGCTTCGGATTCGTAGACGAGCAGCCGCGCCGGTGCAACGACGAGCCCTCCTCCGTAGAGTCTTCGGGTCTCGAGATCGTAGAGTCGAAAGTCGGCCTCAATTTTTCCGTTGCGCGAGCGAAGATCGAATCCACTCCGCAAATCCCTCGGCCATCGGCTCGAGTGCCTCGTCCACGACCCCGGTGCTGACCATCAACGCGGGACCGCGCGGGGCGTCGGGGGAAGCCTCGGGAGCGTCGGCCCACACAGGCACTGCAAAGCTCAGAGCGATCACAATGAGGGACGCGGCAGCGTGATTTGGCGAAGAGTTCAACATGAGGGTTTCCACGGAGATCCGGCAGGAGAATGAGTCCCCTACCCATCGAAAATCAGAGTGCCGAGCATGAGATTCGCGATCCGAGGGCAGCACGGCCCAGACTTTTCAATTTCTGCGCTTGAAACCCGGGGCCAGTTGCCTGGTCGTAGGTGTGCAAAAGCCAACGCAACCACCTGATTTGATCGCGCTCTGGCCGCCTCGATTTTCATCGATTGGCCCACTACCCTCGTTTCGATTCTAGTGGCCTCGAGTTTCGGGGTTTCCACCTAAAGCGAGTCCACCCAGAACCCGGAGCGTCGATCACCGCGTGAGCACGATTTCCAAATCCCTGCGTGGCGAGGCCGAGAAGGCGCGAAGTCGCGCGGCGATGTTGTCGCTCTACGGAGGAGTTCTGGTGCTCGGCGGCAAGGCCGTGGCCTACGTGCTCACGGAATCGACCGCGGTGCTGTCGGATGCCCTCGAATCCATCGTCAATGTCGTGACCGCGCTGTTTCTGGTCTACAGCATCCGACTGGCCGCAACCCCCGCCGATCGCAACCACCCCTACGGTCACGGCAAGATCGAGTTTTTTGCGGCTGGCGTAGAAGGAACGTTGATCGTCGTCGCGGCGACCTTGATTCTCGCCGCAGCCACGCAAGCGTTTCTTCACGGCTCCAACATTCACTCGATCGACATCGGAATCGCCCTGCTCCTGGGCTTCAGCGCAATCAATGCCGGAATTGGCTGGCATCTGATCCGGGTCGGCCAGCGCGTCAACTCCATTGCCCTGCGCGCCGACGGCGCGCACTTGTTGACCGACGTCTTGACCACGATCGGCGTGCTGATCGGACTGCTCGGCGTTCGCGTTACGGGTTGGACAGTATTGGACCCGATCGCCGCCACGATCGTCGGGCTCAACATTCTTCGCGTGGGTTGGAAGCTCTCGCGTGAGGCTGTGCGTGGATTGATGGACGAGGCAGACGATTCGCTGCTGGCATCGATCATCGAAAAACTTGAAAAGTCCCGCAAGGACTGGTGCATTGATCTTCATTCTCTCCGGTCCTGGAGTTCCGGCGCACTCCATCACGTGGATTTCCATCTCACGGTGCCGCGCTACTTCGATACCGAAAAGCTCCACGAATCCGAAGAAACCTACAAGCGCGATTCATTTGCGGACGACCAACAGGCATGGGATGTCATCATCCACTACGATCCGTGCCGCCCTCGGCACTGTGACAGCTGCAAGGTGGATCCTTGTCCGGTAAGGTCTGCGCCCTTCGTTTCCCGAGAACCGTTTGACGTAATCAACTCTACCCGCGAAGACGAAACTCTCGACGAAGGGATCCCGCTGAGCCGCGAATCGAGCATCGAACTGTGACCGTTAGCGACGCGCAAAAGACCTTCATGGAGCAGAGCCTCGAAGCGCAGGCCGCATTGATCGACCGCCTCGATCTCGAAGAACTCGATCAAGATCTCTACCGGGGATACAACGAGCCCGGGCGTCTGGGGCGAATCTTTGGCGGGCAGGTAGCCGCCCAGTCGCTGATGGCGGCCGGGCGCACCGTGGATGACTTGCTCGCCCATTCCCTGCACGGCTACTTCCTGCGCGCCGGGGACCCCGAAATCCCGATCATCTACAGCGTCGACCGAATTCGGGATGGTCGTTCATTCGTGACGCGGCGAGTGGTGGCGAAGCAGCGCGGCAAAGCGATCTTCAACATGTCTTGTTCGTTCCACAAGTTCGAAGAGGGACTCGAGCATCAGATCGAGATGCCCAAAGCCCCGGAACCAGATTCAATCCCCAACTGGGGCGAGCGCTCCATCCCATTGCGGGACAAGCTTCCAGAGCGGATTCGCAGGGTCTGGCATCCCGGCACGCGACCGATCGACACCCGTGAAATCAAAATCCCGATCTTCCTGGGCGGAGAAGCCACGGGTGGCGACAATCTGGTCTGGCTGAAGACCCCGGGCCCGCTACCCGACGATCCGTTTCTGCATCAATGCATACTCGCCTACGCGACCGATTTTTCGTTGATCGACACGATGCTGCGGCAACACAAAGTGCCGGAAGGTCGCGGGCCCGTGAGTGCCTCGATGACCGCGAGCCTCGATCACGCGATCTGGTTCCACGCACCCCTGCGCATCGACGATTGGCTGCTCTATCACCAGGACTGCCCCGTGACGGGTGGAGCGCGAGGCTTTGCCCGGGGCACGGTCTACACCCGTGATGGACGACTGGTCGCGAGCGCAGCGCAGGAGGGCCTGATCAGGCCCGTGGCGCCACCCGACGCGGAAAACCGCTCAATCTAAAGTCCAAAGAGCGCTCAGTTGAGCGCGTCACCCATATGCAAGAGCGGCAGTGGTTGGACCGAGTTTGAATCCATGAAGTAGAGCTTCGCAGCTGGATCCTTGGACATCGCCTTGAGGGCCTCCAAGGCTTGCAGCTGGATGTAGGCCGGATTGCTCGCGATCGCATTGTTGATCAAGCGGATTTCGTCCGCTTTCGCCCTGGCGAGCACGACAATCTGTGCTGCTTCCAGATCTGCAGACTCCCTCTTCGCTTCGGCCTCGGCGACTATCTGTAGTTGCTCGGTGCGGAAGCGCTCGAGTTCTGCCTTCTGGCGCTCGACCGCCTGTTCGCGTTCTTTCTTCTGCTCGATCGCCTTGGTGAGAACCGGCGGCAGATTGATGTCGCGAATCAGGACAGCTGAGATGTCCAGGCCCAGGGGACCGAGGTAATCTATGAGGCCAGCCAACAGCGTATCCTCCAGGCGACTGCGTGTTTCTTCGAGAAAAAAGTCTTCGGCCTTTGCGATGGTCGTGCCCTGCTCGCGCACCATCGAACGAACCTTCGGCACGAGATAAACCGCGACAGCCTGTTCCCGGGTTCCCACCTTCGCGAAAACCTCCGCCGCCATCTGGGGATTGATGCGCCACTGGATGCTCACGTCTACTTTGGTCTGTAGCTGGTCGCGGGTCGGAACTTGCGCTGACTCTTTGTGGGTATTCTCGCGAATATCGAAGTCGTGCCAGCGCCGCAACGGGTTTACGAGGTGAGCACCGGCGACAACGGGCTCGGGATTGATACTGCCGAAGAGGTCCGAAACGGACACATGGCCCGGCGGAACGATCTTCACGAAGCGCGGCGCAAACATCACCAGAAACAGCACTATGGCGATGGTAATCATTGCATTGTTGCTCATTGGACTCACCCCTAATATTTGATTGGCGGCTGTACTCTACTCGCACCGCCGCCGGGTTGCGAGGGCGAATCGGGCGAGGGGATTGTCCCCCCCCTCTTGAATATCCGGAACAAGCGTGCGGCGGACTGGAGGATCGGGCTCAGGCGATCGCCTTGCTGTCCTCGAGCTTGGCGATCTCGTCGGCGTCAAAGCCCCAATCCGCCAACACTTCTGCAGTGTGCTGCCCTGGGTAGGCGGGCGAGCGCCCGATTTCGGGCACGGTCCGACTGTACCTGGGCGCTGGGGCCGGTTGGGTCACGCCGTCGCGAACCGTAAACGTATGCCGCTGCTGATTGTGTGGGTGCTCGGGCGCTTCTTTCAGGGAGAGCACCGGCGCGAAGCAGACGTCCGTTCCCTCCATGATTTTGCACCACTGGTCGCGAGTCTTCTGCTTGAAGATTTCTGCAATGTCGCGCTTGAGGGCGGGCCACTGGTCGCGATCCATCTGATGCGGCAATTCGCGTCCCTCGCCGAGCCCCGAATGCTCCAGCAACAGCGCGTAGAACTGGGGCTCGATCGAACCGATCGAAATGTATTTGCCGTCGCTGGTTTCGTAGACGTCGTAGAAGTGGGCGCCGGTATCGAGCAGATTGGTGCCGCGCTCGTCGTTCCAGCCGCCCATGCTCGCAAACGAGTGGAACATGGTCATGAGCAGCGCCGAGCCGTCGATCATTGCCGCATCGATGACTTGTCCCTTGCCGGAGGTCGCGCACTCGACCAATCCACAGGCCACCCCAAAGGCAAGCAGCATGCCGCCACCGCCAAAGTCACCGACAAGGTTGAGGGGGGGCGTTGGCGGCCCCCCCTTCCGCCCGATTGACTCGAGCGCCCCTGCCAAGGCGATGTAGTTGATGTCGTGACCCGCGACCTGGGCCAGCGGACCCTCTTGTCCAAATCCGGTCATGCGTCCGTAGACCAGCCGGGGATTGCGAGCCAGGCAGACGTCGGGGCCGAGTCCCAGGCGCTCCATCACACCCGGTCGAAAGCCCTCGATCAGTGCGTCCGCGCCTTCGACGAGCCTGAGCAAGGTTTTGACCCCCTCGCCGCTCTTCAGGTTGATGGCGATGTTGCGCCGACCGCGGTTCAAGAGATCGCCGTGAGGTGTGTTAGGGAAGAACTCGGGCACGCGATCTGCGCGTTCGACGCGCACCACCTCGGCACCCATATCGGAAAGCATCATGGCGCAGAAAGGCCCGGGGCCGATGCCCGCAATCTCGAGAATTTTAATGCCGTTGAGGGGACCGGCCATGGGAGTTCCTCCGCTGCTCAGCCGAGCAGCTGCTTTGTAACAGATCGCTTGCGCGCGCTGACCTTCTCTTCGGACTCTTCGACGATTCTCTCGTCGGGTTCGATTTTGAAGATGGTTTCGCCTTTCGTGATGATTGTTCCGTCCGCGTCTTTCATGCGGTTCTCGGTAACGACTCCGGCGCAGGGGGCCAGCACCTTGTTGAACATCTTCATCACTTCGATGATGAACAGCGGCTGGCCCGCTTCGAAATGCTGACCCTCGTCGATCAACAATTCCAGGTGCGGCGCTTCTCTGGCGTAAAACGCGCCGCCCGACGGAGCCACGATTTCATCCGCACTGGATCGGGGCGGCGGCGCGAGATGGCGCACGAGTTCAGTGGCCAGTTCGGGATCCGCAAACTTGTCGGGAAACCCGATCGTGAAGTCTTCGCCGACCTCGATCGCGGCAAAATCCGATGCGACGCCAATGGCCGGAATCAGCAGCAGGATGTCGAGGCCCACCTGGAAGCCGCGATGTGCCGCCTGGCACTCGCTCCAGAGTTCGGGGTCGTTGGGCGCGACCTGTTCATTGGTATCGGCCGTAAAAAACTCCTGAACCTCGCTCCAATCCGCGGCTCCACTGAGTTCAGCGAAGCGCGCGTAGAACGCGAAAGCATTCTCCATGATCTCTTCGTCGTGTTGCCAGATGATTTCGCAGGGAGGCTTGTCGGGAGCGTTTTCAATATTGAGATAGCGATAGAGCTGTTCCAAAAACCGCATGGGATTTTCCAGGAAGCGAAGTGATCCGTCCCTGACTGCCCACAACTCGCCATCGAAGCGACCGAGGAATCCTGCCAGCACGTGGGGACTGTCGAAGAGTCGCCGCATGGGGCGCAGCAAGAGTGTCTGCTTGGCAGCGAATACCTGCCGGGCCGAGTCGTCATCGAGGCGCTCGAGAATCTGCGTGGTGGCAAGATCGAGATCGACGTCATTGACGATCTTCTTCAGCGAGCCAACCCCCGCCAGATACGAAAGCATGAAGCTCGTGTCGGGCTTGGCCATCGGCGCTTTCCCGATGAACCAATTGCACAACCCGTAGTGGAGATCCATGTTGGTCTCGAGATCGTCACCGCGCATTTCGGTTCGCCGCAGGATCTCCGACAGCTGCTGCAGGTTTTCCGCGCGACTTTCTCCGTGGGTGAGCACGAGGGCAATATTCGAATCGTAGGCGCCCGCCAGGTTGTAGAAAACAAATGCGCCGGTGTCGGGGTTGCGGGTCCCGATGCCCTGATCGAAGCGGATCTCGCCGTCTAGCGGCCGCGACCAACTCTTGATGACGCCCCCCGCGTGGGGTTGCAGGGCGTCGTTGGTCGCATTGATGCGAACCTCGATCCCCGAGCGATAGCGCACGACCCGCTCGGGCTTCGGCAGTCGATCACCGTGTACCGACAAGAGCACCATCGCCTCGATCAGGTCGTCCACGTAGAAGCGTTGGGTCGAATTCTTCGGGTTGGTGAACATCAGGCGGTAGGCGAGTTCCGTCACGCCGTGCTCGACCTGAATGCGAGTGTTCATCTCCATGAAGAAGTGGTCCGTGCCCTCGACGATGCACTCAAAGGTCGAAACACTGTTGAGACCTGTCGCCTGGCCGAACCGCTCGGATTCATCTTCCATGCGCTGCAGAGTCGCGATGTCGCCCTTCACGGTTTCGGCGGCAATACCCGTGAGACCCATGCCCGTCAGACCATTGAGAGAGTCCTCGAGCAGTTCCTTCGTGAGCGACACCTCGAGGAGCTTCTGCTCGTGCATCTGCACCGAACAATCGCGACCGCCCAGGGAGAGGCACCAATCCCCGTTTCCGATCAGCTGGATCTCGTTGTGGCGCGAGGTTTCAATGTTGAGTTCGGTCAAGAAGTTTCGATTTGAACCTGCGGCGGTCATTTTGACTTCGGCCAACAAGTCGACGACTGCGGCCGCGACTTCGTCGGGCTTGGCAACCACCCGCTGACCTTTGCCGCCACCACCCGAAATGTGCTTGAAGCGAATGCGATGTTTCGGGTAATCGGACCACATCGATTCCGCGAGCTCGAGTGCCGCCACCTGAAGCTCTTCGATCGATACGAGTTCGACGCTCGCGCGGTAGCCCGCGAGCAACAACTGCTCGGCGTTCTCGACGAGTTCCAGATCAGCGTCGAACACGAAATCGAGGCCGTGTTGGTTGGCCAGCTTCTCGAGGGCCTTGCGGTCCTTGGCGGACTTGATCAGCGCCCGGGCCGAAACATCGTCAAAACCGGGGATGACCGCATTGCCGAGACCCCGAGCGAGTTTCTTGGCTTCGTCCTTGGCCCCGGCGATCCGGCACACCTTCGACGAGGGGCCAATGAAGGACAGGCCCGCATTCTCCACGGCTTCGATGAACTCCGCGTCCTCCGCCATGAAACCGTAGCCGGCAAATATATGGGTGTATCCGTTAGCGGTCGCGATCTCGATGATTTCGGCGATCCGCTCGAGCTTCTCTGCTTGCCCCGCGCCCATGTAGTCCGGGACCCGATGCACATTGCGCACATCCGCAATGCTTCGCAACTCCGGCGCCAGACTTCGGGGATAGACGATCGAATCTTTTTCGGAAAGCAAAATGCCCGACGCCGCGACGCCAATCTCGGCAAAAATATCAAAGGCTTCCTTGCGCACCGGGCCGCGACACACAATCAAGCACTTGACCGACGCAAGGGAAAACGAACGCAACCAATCCGATTGGGCTTCGTGAAACTTTCCCTGCCTTAGTTGGTTGTCGAGCACTACTCGAACTCCCTCTGGACACCACCCATGGCGGACGGTGTGTACCTGCGCATCAAGAATGCGAGGTTCTCGGCCAGCACCTTGCGGCTGTTTCCGGGCATGACAACCTTCGAAACAGAGCCCAGGGCGAGAGCCTCCTTCGGGTTCATCAATTCTTCTTCGTAGCGAATCGAAAGCGCTGCCAAGGCATCGCGCTGGAGCTTCGCGGCGTCTTCCTCGGGGGCACCCGCTTCAATCGCCTTCTTGTAAGCCGCCGAGGCCGCGCGCATCTCGCGCTTGTACACGAATGCTTTGCCGGCCTGCCCCATGACTGCGATACGCGCCATTGGCAGTGTGAAGACCATGTCGGCGCCGACAAAGTGCGAGTTGTAGGTCGCGTAGGCGCCGCCGAATGCATTGCGAATGATCAGGGTGAGGCTGGGGGTGCGCAGATCGATGATCGAATCGAGCAACCGACGTCCCTCGAGCAGGATCCCCCCCGATTCCTGTTCGACTCCTGGCTTGAAGCCGGTGGTGTCCTCGAGAAAGATCATCGGGATGTTGTACAGATTGCAGAAGCGCACAAATCGCATCGCCTTGCGCGCAGCAGCGATGTCGATCTGCCCGGAAGCCACCGCAGAATTGTTTGCAACGAACCCCACAACGTGACCACCAAGCCGGGCAAAGGCCGTAATCATGTTGCGGGCCCGCAAAGGCTGCAGCTCGAAGTATTCCCCGTGATCGCTGATCATCTGGATCATCAGGGTGATGTCCATCGGGGCGTTCATTCCGGCGGGAGTGCCGAAGGTCTTGCGGAAGAGACGATCTTCATCGGGCATGAAGCGGTCGACGGGATCGGAGGTCTTCCAAAAGGGAGCGCTGCTGTGGTTGTTGTCGGGCAAGTAACCCAAAAGTCGGATCGCAGTGCGAAGTGAACCCAGCTCGTCGGACGTCTGTAGATCACAGACCCCGTTCAACCCATGCACGCCCGGCCCGCCAAGTTCGTCGGCGGTCACGTCCTCGCCGAGCACCGACTTCACGACCCCGGGTCCGGTGATCCCAATGAAGGTCTCTTCGGCCTGGATCATGAATGAACCCTGACGCGGCAGATACGATCCGCCCCCGGCGTTGAAACCAAACATCAAGCTGATGCTCGGCACGACGCCACTGATCTTGCGCAGGGCGGTAAACGCTTCGCTGTATCCGTCGAGCCCCCCCACTCCTGCGGGCACAAAGGCCCCGGCCGAATCGTTCATGCCGATCAGCGGAATGCCGCGCTCGCCAGCCATATAGATCAGGCGCGCAAGCTTTGCGCCGTTCGTCGCATCCATTGATCCCGCGCGCAGGGTGAAATCGTGGCCGTAGACCGCGACGTCCCGGCCGCCAATGTCCAAAATGCCCGTGATGATCGAGGCACCGTCGAGATTCGGTCCCCAGTTTTCCCACATGAAGTTTGGCTCGAGACTGCTCAGCACCTTGATCCGTTCGAAGACGGTCATGCGCGACTTCATGTGCTGAATGCGAATCCGATCGGTGCCGCCCCCGCGGATCGAACGGGCCTTGAGATCATTGCCGAGGGCAAGGGCCTTGTCGTAGACGCCGGTGGCAGTCGACTCGACAGCAGAGGGCTTGGCGAACGGGTTTTCGAGGGTATGAGTCGCTTGTGTCATGGTTCCCATTGGTGATCTGGAAGTGACCGGAGACCCGAGTCAGGCTCTGAGTTTCATCTCGTGATTTGGTACCGCGCTCCAACGGTTCGAATCCGAGCGCGACAGCATTTGCGGGTAGATCGCGGGCGCAACCACCTCTGGGAGACAATTCGGTGCGTTTGATGCTAGCCCAATTTTCTCAGCTCGATGCTGGAAGACTAAATTTACCCCGTGGGGTGAGGGCCGTAGTGAGAGGGCTTCGAATGACGAATTCAACCCTGCCCCGACCATGCATCTGGTTTGAGACCTAGTCTGCCCGGGAGCGTTTGGCCAAGAGAAGTTTGTCGCCGAACTTTTGTTGTGAAATCGATAGTGAAGTCGATCGAGGGTTCGGCAAACATGAAAGTCGCGATCATTGGCGCCGGCGCGGTGGGACTTGGAATTGGGAGCGGCCTTTCGTCTCGAGGGGTCGAGGTGCTTTACGTCGTGAAGCGCGAGACTCTCGGTCGTGCGCTCGCAGAAAAAGGCATTTCGCGTACCGGCCTTTTCGGAGATCTGCACGTCAGCCCCGATCGCTTCGACGTGACCGACTCCCTCGCTGCCATAGCCGATGCCGCAGCGGATCACTGGATCGTCTGCACCAAAGCGACCCAGTCCCTGGAACTCGCTCGCGACCTGGCCCCGATCTGGCACGCGATCAATGCTGCAGTGAGTCATGGACCGCACAAGTCCCCCACCATCGTGCTGTGCCAAAACGGATGGGGAATTGCCGAGACTTTCAGCGAGTGGATTCCGCGCGAGAACATTTTCAACGCGCGGATCATCACGGGGTTCGAGCGGGTAGACGCCACAAGCGTACGAGTCACGGTCCACGCGGACGCGATTCACATGGGCAGTCTTCACGGCGCGGACCCCCGGGAACTCGAGCCCTTGTGTGCCGCCATCGGCGCCGGCGGCATTCCGTGCGAAGTGTCGTTTGAGATCGAAAAGGATCTCTGGGCAAAGGTTCTATACAACGAATTGCTCAACCCACTCGGTGCCCTGGTCGGCGTCGCATACGGAGTCCTGGGCGAGCGACCGCTGACCCGCTCGATCATGGAAGCGCTCGCGATCGAAACGTTTTCGGTGATGCGGGCGGGCGGTTTTGAAACCCATTGGGATTCGGCGGAGGAGTATCTTGCGGTGTTCTACGCCAAGCTCCTGCCCCCGACGGCGCTTCATCAGTCATCCATGCTTCACGATCTGCGCGGGGGGCATCCGACTGAAATCGAAGCCCTTTGTGGAGTGATTGCCGAGATTGCGGAAGCCCATGGCGTGGATGCGCCGATCAACGGGGCGCTGTTGACCCTGGTTCGGGCGGCGGAGCGGCGTGGTGAGGAATAGAGGGATCAGGGGGAGTCGCTGGGGACTGCGGGGTCATGGCGCCGCAAAGCGCTGCGTTACCTCGGACCAGTCCCGACAGCGAACCAGCCGATTCTGCACGGAGGTCGCAAGACCCGAGGTATCTCGATTCCAGGGGTGATCCATCAGGGCGACGTCGATCTCCAACTGCTCCGCCAGGAACGCGGCCACTTCGAGTGAGTCTTCGACCGCGAGGCAAAACTTCATCTTGGCAACGTCGTCGAGGGTCAGTGGGCAGAAGCCTTCGGGCCGCGAACTCGCGCGTCCATATTTGTCGACAAAGGAAAGACTCGCGTGAGGAATCGCGTGATCCGCAAGCCAGCCCCGCGTCGCGGCTTCGGTGGTGGGAGGACGGCCCGTCAAGATATGAATCTCGTAGCCCGCGGAACTCCAGCTGGCGAGGGCTGCGGACGCGCCCTCGATGAGCGCCATGTCGCGCAACACTGAGTCTTCGTGGACGTGTGCGAAGAACTGGTCGAGTTGTTCCGGGTCGAGCCCAAACACCCTGCCCAGATCAAACTCCGTGACTTGTTCATAGTCAACCTGACGGCCGTGAAGCTCGGCGACCAGCTCGATGAGAGATGCCACGGTCTGGGATAGACAGTCGTCGATGTCGACGTAGATCCGACGGCAGTCGGATCGATCTTCAGCGACCGGGGAATTGCTCATTCACCGCACGCTGCGGCTGCGAGCAGGGCTCGGATCTTGTCGAGGGATTCTCGGTATTCGCCCATGGGATCCGAATCGATCACGACGGCGCCACCGCTGTGCAGGTGGATATGACCATTGCGCACCAGCAAGGTTCGAATCACGACCGAGAGATCGAGCCCGCCGGCGGCGTCGAAGTAGCCGATGGCTCCGGAATAGATGCCACGACGCACCGGTTCGATGCGGTCGATGATCTTCATCGCGGCAATCTTGGGGGCACCGGTCATGGACCCCGGCGGGAAGGTGGCGCGCACCAGATCGGCGGCATCGCAATCGCTGCGCAGGGTTCCGCGCACCGTCGAAACCATCTGAAAGACCGTCGCGTACTGCTCGATGGTCATCAACTCCGGTACAACCACTGTGCCCGTCTCGCACACGCGCCCCAAATCGTTGCGCACGAGATCGACGATCATGAGGTTCTCGGCGCGATCCTTCTGGGATCCCTCGAGTTCCTTCGCGAGCAGCATGTCCTCTGTACTGGAAGCGCCCCGTCTCCGGGTGCCCTTGATGGGACGACTCTCCGCGCGGCCCGCGCGATCGAGGCTCACAAAGCGCTCGGGGGAGCTGCTCGCCACCGTCACCTCGGGCAGTTCGAGATACGCGGCGAACGGCGCCGGACTCAGCTGGCGCAGCGCACGATAAAGACGCCAGCCTATGTCTGCGTCGCACCCTTGATCCGCGAGATTGGCACTGGGCAGATCGATTCGCTGAGTCAAATTGGCCTGGTAGACGTTTCCGGCGGCGATCTCTTCGCGGATTTCCTCGACCGCCGCGGCGTAGCCCTCTGCGTCGAAGTGAGCCTTTGCGCCTTCGGGCAGAGGCGAGTCGAGGAGTTGCCGCCGTTGCAACCAATCGATTTCACTCCCGGCTGCCGAGCTGGCGCCGTTCCGTAAACTCGCGCGGGCGAGATCCGCGATCGATTCTGCCGCCAGTACCGCGCGCCCACGTGCTGCGCCGACATCTGACGCATCGGCGATGCCCAATCCAACTGCGTAGCTGCGCTGCGCGACATGATCGATCACCAACAGTCGATCGACGAACAACAAAACCAGATCTGGCAGTCCGAAATCGTCGCGGCTCGTAAGCTGTACCGGCTCGCACGATTCGGCCAACTCGTATCCCAGGTATCCGACCGCACCGGTGAGAAATGGCGGGACGCGGGAGAAATGGGCCTTCAGCTCAGCCAAGTCGGGAACCGGAGGAAGCAGCGAGCGCATGATCTCGAGTGGATCCCCCGAAACGTGTTGCACGCCTGGTTCGAAAACTCGTGCGTCATCACCAAGGGCGTCAGCAAGAACGTCACCAGCAAAGACGTCACGTAGACACTCGATCTCATTCTCTTTCCCGCGCGAACGAAGCACGAGATAGGGATCCGATCCCATGAACGAGTATCGGGCGATCTCCGTGGAAGGAGCGCCGGGGGAGCCTCCGCTGTCGAGCAGCCAGGGATAGGGGCCAGATCGCAGCGCTTCAAAGCACGCAATGACCTCGGGCATTTCGGTCAATTCGCGAACTTCCAACGCGCTGACCTTCGACATGGGGGACGATCTCCTGGGGAGAGCAAAACCTACCAGACCGCAACGCCTCCGCCACTTGCACCCGGATTGCGGGCCAAAGTCGCTGCTCGAATTCCGATCATGAGCGGCCGCCGCGATGTCGCGCCGAGGCCCTTGCACGGCACTGCTCACTTTGTGCCATCTGACCGAACATGTCGATTACGGGCCGAAAGGCCCCGATCGGGTATTCTCGCCTGATGAAGAGAGTTTGCTTTTATCACGCCGGTTGCCCGGATGGATTTGGAGCGGTCTGGTCGGTGCGGCGCGCATGGGGTGACGACGCGCGCTACATCGGGAGATCCCATGACGACCCGCTCCCATTCGATGAACTCGAAGACGCTTTGGTGGTCTTCGTCGACATCGCGGTCGACAACCAACAGTTGCGAGAACTCTCGGAAGTTGCGGGCCACATCATCCTGCTCGACCACCACATCTCGGCCAAGCTCCGCTACCAGTCCGATCTCGCGACCGTGAACCAGCTCGAAGCTGCGGGCCACGAAATCCACTTCGATCTCGACCACTCGGGTGCGGTACTCGCTTGGAACTATTTTCATCCCGACGACGCCCCGCCTTCCCTGCTCGAATACGTCGAGGACCAGGACCTGTGGAATTGGAAGCTCGTGGGTTCCGAAGAAGTCAATGCCGCGATCGCCTCCTACCCGCGCGAGTTCGAAGCCTGGGATGAACTCGCCGAACGCAGTCCCGAAGAATTGATGCGCGACGGCGAGCCGATCGTGCGGGCGAACAAGATGGAAGTGCAGCGAGCCCTCCAGCATCGACACACGATTTGTATCGGGAATGATCGCGTCGAAGCGGTGAATGCCACGAGCAATCGCAGTGCCATCGGCCACGAACTCGCCAAACGCTCAGCCTTCGGACTCGCCTGGGGTTGTGTCTACCGCATCACTGGAGACCAGGTGCACGCCACGCTCTACTCGATCGGAGACCTCGACGTTTCTCAGATCACCGCCAATCTGGGGGGCGGCGGCCACCGCAATGCCGCTGGCTTCAACGTCGCTCTTTCCACCTGGCTCGCTGACTTTCAATAGGCCCGAGTTCGGCTGACTCCACCCTCGCAACAACATCACAAAAACAACCGAGGCAAGTGGAAGCTAGAGTCGAACGACGGCCAGAATGGCCAGGACTGATCCCGCCGACGCAACGAGATAGAGAAGCGCCCCCACCGCTGCATCGCGCTCGCCACCCCCAAAATCCAGGGCAATCGAGCGAATGTGATGCACTCCCTTCCAGAGTGGCAGCACGAGCAGCGCGGCGAGTAGCAAGCGGCCCAGAATGTTCGAACCCAGCATGTGTGCGCGCTCGTAACTCAACGCTTCCGCGGAAACGATCTCCAGGGGCATGAGCAGGCCGACGACCAGAACCCAACCCGTCAACAAGATGGTGCCGATCAGGATTCCCTGACCAAAGAGAAACCAGATGATGGGTTCGATGCGCAAGAGAAACGTCTTCATCAGAAAATGACTCCCGCGAGTACCGCCGAAAAGGCGACCGTCACCGCAATCCATACGGCGTAGAGCAACCCTTTGATGACAAAATCGGGGGGCATCGGAATACCGTGGTCGCGTGGTTGCGCTTTCGGGAACAGGCTGAAGAAGCGAACCCCGACAAAGATCACCGACACCAGCGCCAGAACGTGGAACCCGATGTAGAGCGGGTGCTTAAGTGTTTCGATCGCGGCGTTCCAGGCCTCGGGCCCCTCGCCGAGTGCCCAGATCAAGCGTATGGCGAGAAAACCGAGCAAGACGTAGATGAACCCCGTTGCATCGAACAGCAAGTAGGTTCGGATGCCGGGAGCGGTCCACCAGGTGGTGGGCATTTCGGGGGGAGCCGTGCGGGTGCGCCCGGGAGTGGGCGGGCCCATGGCGTCGGGATGTGCGGGGCCTGCCATCGCTACTCCCCTCCCCTGGGTATCACGAAGCCCTTGGCCCAGTCGATGACGGCGCCGAACTTCGCCTGGTTGACCGCGGCCGCCGGGTCGACATTCTTGGGACAGACGTCACTGCACTCGTTGGCGTAAGAGCAGGAATACACCGAACCCTCGCCGCGAAAAATCTCATTGCGTTCGTCATTGCCTTCGTCGCGGTTGTCGAGGTTGTACCGATGGCCCAGGGCGATCGCCGCTGGACCGAGGAAATCGGGCTCGTTGGCCACCACCGGACAAGCGGAATAACAAAGCATGCAGTTGATGCACATGCTGAACTGCTTGAAGACGCCGAGTTGATCGGGAGTCTGGGAGTAGGTGCCTTTTTCGTTGAACGACTCGCTCGCGGCTTCTTCCTTGGCGCGTATGATCCAGGGCTTTACTTTCTTGAACTTGTCCATGAATCCGTCGAGATCGACGACCAGGTCGCGCACGACGGGAAAGTTGGCCAACGGCTCGATCACGATGCGGTCGCCGAAACCCGAAATCGCCACCTTGCAGGTGAGCGACGGTTCGCCGTTTACCATCATTCCGCAGCTTCCGCAGACGGCCATGCGACACGACCAGCGGTGGGAGATGGTCGGATCAACCTCGTCCTTGATGTAGTTGATCGCGTCGAGGATCATCCAGTCTTCTTGAACCGGAATCGTGTATTCCTGGGTTCGTCGTACCTCGTCCTTGTCTGGATCAAAACGGGTGATGACGATCGTCTTGGTCAGCTCTCCACTCATCAATACTTGCGCTCCTCAGGAATCCAATGACCCAGGGTGACTTCTTTTTTGTCGATCCGCGGCCGCGCGTCGGACTGGTAGAAGGCGAGTGAGTGATGGAGAAAGTTCTGGTCGTCGCGGGTCGGGTAATCGCGACAAGTATGGGCGCCGCGAGACTCTTTGCGCAGTATCGCGGAATTCACCAGGGTCTCGGCAACGTCGATCAAAGCTTGAAGCTCCAGGGCAGCGATCAACTCGGTATTGAATACCTTGCTCGGATCGTCGAGCTTGAGGTGCGCGGCGCGGCCCTTGATTGCATCTACAGCGTCAACGCACACCTGCATGGTTTCATGCTCGCGATAGACACCGCAGCCCTTTTCCATCGCAAGGTTGAGTTCCTTGCGAAGGCCGGAGAGCTTTTCTTCTCCGCGGTTGCTGCCCCTGAAAGCTTCGACACGAGCCGCCTCTTCCTTCGCTTCCCCGGTGAGCGCAGCTTCGTTGCCCGCGTCGGATCCCTTGGCATATTCGAGCGCGTTGCGCCCCGCCGATGCACCGAAGACCAGGCACTCGGTCAAAGAATTCGAACCCAGCCGATTTGCGCCGTTGAGTGATGCACACGCAACCTCGCCCGCGGCATAGAGTCCGGGCAAGCTGGTTGCGGCGGTAATATCGGTATCGATGCCACCCATCATGTAGTGGAGCACCGGGCGCACCGGAATGGGTTCGTGGACCGGGTCGATTCCCACGTAGGTCTTTGTGAGTTCTCGCACGAAAGGGATCTTCGACATGATGACGTCTTCGCCCAGATGCGTGAGATCGAGATGCACGTGTTCGCCGTACTTGTCCGGCATGCCACGACCCGCTTCGAATTCCTGGATGATCGCGCGGGAGATCATGTCGCGCGGTCCGAGTTCTGCCTTCTTCCCGACCCCGTAGTCGTAGTCGACAAGGAAGCGTGCGCCCTCGCTGTTGCGCAGATAACCGCCCTCACCGCGAGTGGCTTCTGTAATCAGGATGCCGGTACCCGGAAGCCCGGTCGGGTGATACTGGACGAACTCCATGTCCTTGAGCGCGACTCCGGCGCGGTAAGCCAACGACATGCCGTCACCGGTCTTGATCATGCCGTTGGTGGTAAACGGAAAGACCTTGCCCGCACCACCGGTCGCGATTATCACCGCGCGTCCCAGAATTGCCTTCATCTCGCCGGTGCGAATATCCAGACTCGCAACACCGCAGGCGCGGCCATTGTCGATGAGAAGCTTGGTGACGAAGAATTCGTCGTAGCGAACGATGTTGTCAAAGCGCATCGAATGCTGGAACAAACTGTGAAGCATGTGGAAGCCGACTTTGTCGGTGGCGTACCAGGTGCGCTTGACCGTCATGCCACCGAAGGCCCGGGTGGCGACCGAGCCGTCGTCGTTGCGGCTCCAGGGGCAGCCCCAGTTTTCGAGCAGCGCGAGTTCCTTGGGCGCTTCTTCGACAAAGTACTTGATGACGTTTTGGTCGGCGAGGAAATCGGAACCCTTGACCGTGTCGAAACCGTGCGACTCGAAGTCGTCGTCTTCCCGCGCAACTGCCGCAGCACCACCTTCGGCGGAAACCGTGTGGCTCCGCATCGGGTAGACCTTCGAAACCAGGCCGATCGATGCCGTCGGATCCGCTTCAGCGACGGCGATCGCCGCGCGCAAACCTGCGGCGCCGGCGCCTACAATAACGATGTCATGTCGAGTGACTTCAACCACGCGATCTCCACCCAACGCGTCAATTTTCATGTTGGTTCACGAGCACCGCCCCTGATCACGACCCACTGCGAGTTTCATCACAAGGGTTGGTGCATCGCAGGTTTGGTTGGCTCGGCAGGTTACACGATCCGCACGCGAGTGGGGAATATCGAGATTTAGAATTTGCCTCTGGCGATCGCAACTTTGACGAAAACCTGCTTGACATTCTGATCACTTCTCGAACGGATAGAAAATCTGTCTGGATTTTCGAGGCTGGTGTATCGCTCGGTACAACCTCAGCACCGTCTCAGCCCAAAGGAGATGGGAACCAATGCTGTAGTGCTCAAATTTTTGGAATCTCGGAATGCTTCGTCATTTTTTGCGCGTGTGACCGGTTCCGTCACACGCGGGTCACAGGCTGTCTTCATTCATCTACACAGGAGGAGAAGACCGCCGTGCGATATTCTGGAGATCGACAGCAACCTTCGGAGTGGAGTTCCCTCGTTGCGGTTCGCGAAGCGACTGCGGGTGCGGTTCAGGCGCTCGTGGTGATGGCGGGCTTTGTGCTGTTTGGGCTCGGCTGGGCGGCACTCGCCGAAGCGAGCCAATCGTTTTCACAGTCTGCGCCGACCCGGGTACATTCTCGGGCCCATCAACTCGACCCCGATTCGTTGACCCGATACCGTGAAGAAACTCGCATCGCGTCCCCAATGGACTGCAGGGAGATTCGCCACGCGCAGATCGAAAGACATACCTCTCGCTACACCAGGAGCACCCCATTCACCCAGCAGGACGGATGCCCGGGATGAGTCTCCCCGGGGACTCGATCCCCTTCCAGGCGCAAGAGAGTGGCTCGTCGACGGCTACAACGTCCTGCACTGCGCGCCGTTTCGCTCGAGCTTCGCAGATAGCGAAGCCAAACCTACCGGCCAGAAACCCTTCTGGTCCAACACGATGCGAGAGCGCCTGGTCGCTTTCACCAGGCGCTTCCCGGATCCTCACGCTGAGATCTGGCTCGTGTTCGATGGCTCTCGTGCGCCGGAGGAACCGGAGCGCGGCGATCATCCCAAGGTAACGCTCCAGTTTGCACCCTCCGCCGATGACTGGATCGTAAAGCACGTGCGCGGGGCGCCGGACCCCAACACGATTGCCGTCGTATCGGGCGACAGACAGCTGACTGGCCGGGTCCGCCATCACGGTGCGGCGGTCGTTTCACCACGACTGTTTCTGGGACACTGCGCGCCAACGAAGTCGTGATCGACGACACTTCGTGCGAAGAAAGCTACTCGAATTTGGAGCGAGTTGACATTTGGGGTTGCCGAGTCCAGGCTGCCAGGGATCTCGACCAGGAGCTTAATCGCAGTGTCGTACGAGACTTCGGTAACAGTGAAAACGAACGATCGCGGCAGTGAGCCAGACGCACCATGTTCCACGAGGCGGCTGGCTCTGGAGACCGCAGCCGTCGGCGGCGCATTCACTCTACTTTTTGCTCTGAAGATATTGCCGGCCAACGGGATCTACTCGATCGACGCTTTCTATCACTTCAAGATCGCTCGGTTGATGGCACAGACTGGCCCGGTGATCGATATCACCTGGCTGCCCCTGACCATTCTCGGCGAAGCCGGACCCGATCATCATTGGCTTTGGCATCTGCTGCTAGCGCCTTTCGGTTGGATCAGGAACGAACTCACTGGTTTGAAGTGGGCGCTCGTGTTCAATGCGACGCTCGTGCCGACAGCGTTCTACCTCGCTTGCCGGCGCTTGGGCCTGACCTGGCCGGTACTTTGGACAGTGCTGTTGTTCGCGGGCGGTACGAGTTTTCTTTCACGTCTGCTCATGTTGCGGGCGCAGAATATCGCCATCGTCTATTTGCTGATTTTTCTCGTTCTGCTCATCCAGCAGCGCTTTCGGTGGCTTGCGCTCGTCGCGTTCGTATTCCTGCAGTCCTATCACGGTGCGTTGATCGTACTGATTCCGGTCGCGATCTATTTTCTGGCGAGCGGGTTGCGATTACATCATTGGCGATGGGACCTGTTGCTTGCCGTGGCTACAGGTTTTACTGCTGCGCTGGTGATCAACCCCTGGTTCCCCTCGAACATCGAATACCTGTGGTTCCACACTGCGTTCAAAGTCCTGAATCCGCAGAACCTTCAAGTGGGCCCTGAGTGGGATAGCAATACCTGGGCGCTGATCTACTCCGAAGCTTGGGCATCACATTGGCTGCTCCTCACAGGCATCGCGATGTCCATCTGTTATCAGCGTGAATTGCTCAAACGCCCACAAGTATTCACGCTCCTGGCATTTACTCTCTTCACGCTAGTTCTCTACAAATTTGCCTATCGGTTCTCGGAATACTACGTACCCACCGCGATCCTCACTGCAGCGGTCCTTTGGTCTCCCTATCTATCATCGGCCTGGCCCCGCCTGCGTTGGGTAGTCGGGCTGGTCGCAGTGAGTGTCGGTGTCATGCGCATTGGCGGGGCGTTGGATCTTTTCGACAACCTCCCAAAATCGCGATTCCAAATCTACCAGGGCATCGTGGCTGCATTGGACCAGCATGCCGCTCCTGGAAGCCTCATCTTCAATGCCTACTGGGATGACTTTCCATATCTGCTGTGGCACTCCACCGACTTTCGCTACGTCAACGGTCTCGATCCGCACTACCTTGCCTATTCTGACCCGGAGCGATTCGAGCTGTGGAACAGCCTGACGGGCGGAGCGCGGCCTCCGCGAGACCCCGTGAGCGCCATTCGAGAAGGCCTCGGAAGCGATTGGGTAATTCTGCGTCGTTCCCAGGATGCGATCTATCAGTATTTGCTGCAGGATCCTCGAGCGATTCTGATCCGGAGCACTGGGTCGGCGCATCTCTTCCAGCTGTATGAAACACCACCCGAAACCTGAGGTCGTTTGTTCGTTCCACGTTTGTTCAATCCACGATTGTTCGTTCCACTACGGAGGAGCGTCAGATCATTTCGACGCCATGGGTCGGATGCGAGTCCGTAGATTGGTAACATCGGCAAAGAGGAATCAATGACCCAGGCAGCTGGCTCGCAGGGACCGTTGACACTTCGCTTTGCGAAGCTGGTGGTGCGCCGCCGTGGCGTGATCGCGATTCTGTTGATCATCTCCACCGGGTTTTTCTTCTACCCAATTCTCAACTCGGCCTTGACCGCGATCGGCATGCCGCTTCCCGGGCCCGCAGTAAAGATCGACACCATCGCGCGTTCCCAGTGGCCCGACCATCCTTACATTCGTGCCCAGGACAAGTTCGCGGGAATTTTTGGTGGTTCCTCGACCGTCGCGATCGCTCTCGTCGTCAAAGATGGAACGATCTTCAACCCGGTGACGATCGCCAAGATTCACCAGATCACGATGGCCTTGGACGGAAAAGGGTTCCCGAGTCACACCCGGGAGCGCGAGGCGCTGCGGGACGAGCTAGACGAACAGGGGCTCGAGTACAAAGAAGTCCAGAAGCAACTCGACCTCACTTACCCTCCCTATCCGGTCAATCATTACCAGATCCGTTCGGTCACCGCGAACAACACTCGAGTCATCCAGATCGAGGCTTCAGGCGACATCGAGACCAACGTCTTGATGCAGAAGGTGCCAGAAACCCAGCAAGAAGCGGATGCCTTCGGCGCTTTGGTTCGCCAGAACCCTCCCTATATCTACGGTCGCCTGGTTTCACTGGACCAGAAGGGTGCGCTGATGACCGCCGGCTTCGTCACCGACCGTATGAGTGGTCGGCCAACCTTGATGGCGGTCTTTGACTGGGTGCAACAGATCAAGACCGAGGTCGAAGACGAAAACCACGAGATCTACGTCTCGGGTGTTCCCATCCTTGTCGGTTGGATTCTCAAGCACGCCTTCGAGATCGTATTTTTCTTACTACTCACCATCGCGGCGATATTCAGCCTGTTATGGGCCTACTTCCGACGCTGGCACGGGGTATTCATCCCCTTCATCGCGGCGCTCGCCACCGCAATCTGGGGCCTCGGCTTTACGGGCTGGATCGGAATCGTATTCGACCCCCTCATCCTGGTGATTCCCTCGATCATCACCGCCCGGGCGATCTCCCACACCGTGCAGATGGCCGAACGGTTCTTCGAGGATTACGAGATATTACTGCCGGTGTACAACGACCCCGAAGTTGCGAAGGTCGAAGCCGCCACCGTGGCGATGAGCGAACTGATCGTTCCCGGCACACTGGGCATCATCACCGACGTAGCGGGACTGCTCGTCATTTTATTGACTTCGATTCCGCAGATGCAGGATCTCGGGAAGTTCGGCGCCTTCTGGGTCATCTCGATCATCATCACCGTAGAGATCCTCCACCCAGTGCTGATCTGCTTTCTCCCCGCTCCCGCGGAGCACGAACATTTTTTGCCCGGCTTCATGGTTCGCTTCACTCGCTTCCTGGGCTACATCACGACCCACGCGCGATACAAGTGGTACATCGCTGCGACGACTTTTGTGCTGTTGATCAGTTCGACCTACATCACACTGATGTATTCGCAAGTCGGCGAAGCCCTGCCCGGAACTCCACTGCTGTTTCCCGATCACGAATGGAACATCGCCACCGCCAAGATTGCCGATCGATTTGGCGGGGTGGACACCCTCCAGATCTATCTCGAAGGCGACACGCCCAAGGCAGCGGAAGACGCTACGCCGGTGCTGCGAATGGAAGAATTCGAAAGATGGATGGGCAAGTACACCGATCTCGGCGCCAGTCTCTCGATCGTACCCGTGCTTCGGGGCTTCTGGCGCATCAACCACTACGGCGATCCCAAGTGGGAATTCGTCTCCAACAATCAGGCGAACATTCGGCAGCAGATCTTCCAGTTGCGAACCAACGGGGCTCCGGGCGCCCTGAAGCCGTTCATGACCGACGACGGCAAAGACGCGGTGATCAACTTCTTCTATCGCGACCACAAGGGCGAAACGATCATCCGGACCATTCACGCCGCGGAGGAGTTCATCCGCCGCAATCCATTGGGCGAAGTCATCATCCGACTCGACATGGACAAGGCCGCCAAAAACGCCGGGGCCTTTGATCCAGAAGCCTTGACCGATGTCTGGTTCTACATGCTCGGGCCGCTCCTGCCCTCGAGACACCACACCCTCACAGTGCAGATCCGACAGGACGACGGCTCTTACCATCAAGTGGAGGTCAACGAGTTCACCTCTGTCTCTGCACTCCCGGACTGGATGGACGAGTTCCGCGAGTACGCCATCGAGGACTACGAACAGGAACTTTTCGATGCAGATGAAGACGAACACTTCGCCTGGCCCGATGATCTTGCAGCCTGGCAGCTTTCGGACATTGACTACTGGTGGGAAAGCGAGCAACTCGGGATTCGCGCAGTGTCGATGAAGACCACGAACTTGATCGTCGAAGACCTCAAGGCCATCGACGCCCAACCCGAGTATCAAGCCACCAACTCGTGGACCCGGGGCGTTCAGTTCGTGATGGCGGGGGGACTGATGGGCATTCTCGCCGCGGTAAACGACGAAGTCGAGCGCAGCCATGTGGCGAACATCATCCTGATCTTCGTGGTCATCTTTGTCCTTCACTCGGTGACGTATCAGTCGGTGTCCAGCGGCGCGATCATCCTGCTTCAGATCATGACCGCGACCATGCTCTCGCTCGCCTATATGGCCGTGAAGGGAATGGGGCTCAACATCAACACCCTGCCGGTTCAATCCGTGGGTGTCGGCATTGGCGTCGATTACGCGATCTACATTGTCGACCGCATCCGCCACGAGGTGGTGGCCACCTCAGACATCGACGAAGCCGTACGGCGCGCGGTGCGGACTACCGGTATGGCGGTGACGTTTACGGCGACCACGATCGTCGGCGGCATTTTCCTATGGTCTTTCTCGAGCCTGCGCTTTCAAGCCGACATGGCCCAACTGTTGAGCATCCTGATGGTGATCAACATGTTCGGCGCACTCACGGTCGTCCCCGCGTTCTACTCCATCGCCCGGCCCAAGGTCGCTATGGCGCTGCTCTCTGAAGAACAGCTCGAGGCGATTGAACGGCAGAAGGAATTGGAACGAAGGAAGGGCCTGCGGGACGACTAGGAGCCCGATGGGTCAGAGAGACGCTGACTTGGACTTCAGGTAGGCGGCCAGACGCGGTCGGATTTCGGGATCGGCCAGGGCGTATTCGATGTTGGCCACGAGGAGTTGGTAGTGATCGCCGGTTGTGTACCAGGTACCCGTCACCTCTTGCACCAGAACTCGGTCTTCTTTACACAACCGCGCGATCGCATCGGTTAGCCAGAGTTCATTGCCCTTGCCGACGGCAGTCTGCTCCAGAATCTCGACGACCTTGTACGACAGCACGAAGCGTCCGAACTGGGCGAGTCGTGACGGGGCCTCTTTTGCGCTCGGCTTTTCGATGATCGACTTCATCTCCATCGGATCGGTGCCCGGCTTGGGCTCGACAATTCCGTAGGCCTTCGTCATTTCTTCGGGCACTTCCTGCACCGCGACGACAGCGGCGGGTCTATGAGCGTCGTAGGTGTCCATCAACTGCTTGACCGCGGGAACCTCCGAGAGCACGAGATCATCCCCGAACATGTAGACGAAGGGTTCGCCGGGGGTCAGGTGATCCTTGGCGGCGAGGATGGGCGAACCATTGCCATAGGGAAGATCCGCGCCCTGGATCACCGAGCGGACATTGGCCAGGGAAGAAACGCGCTTTACGACCTCGAGCAGTGCCTCTTTCCCCTGTTCGGCCAAATGTGCCTCCAGCGCCGGAGATTCCGAAAAGTGCTGGTCGATCGCCTCGGAACCGGGGCGCGTGATCAGGATGACATCGGTAATGCCCGAGTTCGCCGCTTCTTCGACGAGATGCTGGATGCACGGACGATCCACGATCGGGAGCATCTCCTTCGGAACGGCCTTGGTGGCCGGAAGCAGGCGCGTCCCGTAGCCCGCAACTGCGATCACGGCGGTGGTAATGCTCATGAAATTTTTCCTCTGCACAGGATCGGCGGGCGCAGTCTATCGTCGTCTGCGTTGAAACGAAAGTCGAACGCGATCAACCGTACTGAGCACCATGGAGGTCGAGTACCCGGGCAGCCGTCTCTTCAACCGCCCGGCCGGTAATATCGATGGTTCGCCAGCGACGCTCCCGGAAGATTTGGCGAGCTCTTCGCAGTTCGAGTTCGACCGCGTCGGAATCGGTATACGAGCTGTGGGGTGGAGCCCGGAGCACTTTCAGTCGATTGATACGCATCGTGAGCAACGTGGCGTGATCGACCATCAAGCCGAACACTTTGCGCGAATCGAGCTCCGCCAGAGTATTTGACAGTTCCATACCCGCGACGAGAGGTACGTTTCCCGTCTTGAAGCCGCGTTGAGCCAGATACATCGAAAGGGGGGTCTTGGAGGTGCGCGAAACCCCGACCAACACAATATCGGCTTCGAAAAGGGTTTCGATATTTGCTCCGTCGTCATGTCGCACCGCGAACTCGACGGCGTCGATGCGCTCGAAATACTCGTCTGTAAATCCGTGCAACAGGCCGGGCTGAAGCCGAGGTTCCGCGTGAAGATGCTGTGCGACCTTGGCGATTAGCGCACCCAGCAGATCGACCGTCGGCACGCCCCGACTCCCGGTCGCGCGCAGCAGGGCCGCAGCCACTTGCTTGTCCACCAGGCTGAACACCAACAGCGCGTTGGAACCCGCCGCCTGGTCGACAACCCGGCGCACTTCGGAAACATGCCGGATCCCTCCGAATACTCGCAGCTTCCAGTCGGTCTGGAACTGCAGCATCACAGCCTTTACCACCGCCGTAGCGGTATCCCCTGTCCCATCCGAGACCACGATCACCTCAGACCGCGTCCCCACCGCCTCTTCCCGTGATCGCATCCACCCACATTAGCAGCCCCCATTCTTCATCCCTCCCCCCCATTGAGTGGAGGCCAAAGGTTCGGCACCCTCCCCTTTTCCGATGGCCTACGAACACAAAAAAATCGAAGCGCGCTGGCAAGACTACTGGCTCGAAAACCAAACCTTTCGAGCCGAGATCGACCATACAAAGCCCAAGTATTACGCCCTCGACATGTTCCCCTATCCATCGGGTGACGGGCTCCACGTCGGGCATCCCGAGGGCTACACCGCCACCGACATAATCTCGCGCTACAAACGCATGTGCGGTTTCAACGTCCTGCATCCGATGGGTTGGGACGCCTTTGGTCTGCCCGCCGAGCAGTACGCCATCAAGACCGGGACCCATCCACGCGCCACGACAAAAAACAACATCGACAATTTTCGGCGGCAGATTCGTTCGCTGGGTTTCAGTTACGACTGGTCCCGGGAAATCGACACTACGGCGCCGGACTACGTGCGCTGGACCCAGTGGATCTTCAGCCAGCTCTACGAGAAGGATCTCGCCTATCTGGCGGAGGTCCCGGTGAATTGGTGCCCCGCCCTCGGCACGGTGCTCTCCAACGAAGAAGTCATCGACGGCAAGAGCGAAATTGGCAGCCACCCCGTCATGCGAGTTCCGATGCGCCAATGGATGTTGCGCATCACCCGCTACGCGGACCGCCTGATCGAGGATCTCGATGGACTCGACTGGCCCGAGCCGATCAAGAAGATGCAGCGCGACTGGATCGGTCGCTCCGAGGGTGCCGAGGTGAAGTTCTCCTTGGCTTCGGAATCGGCTTCGGAATCGGACTCCACCAACACACCGACGATCGAAGTCTTCACCACCCGCCCGGACACGCTCTTTGGTGCGACCTACATGGTGCTCGCACCGGAACACGCATTGGTTTCGCAGATTGTGAGCGACGCCCAGCGCAGCGCCGTCACCCAGTACGTGGAGGCGAGCCAGCGCAAGAGCGAGCGCGCGAGGTTGGCGGACATCGAGAAAAAGACTGGCGTGTTCACCGGCGCATATGCCCGCAATCCGGTCAACGATCTCGAGATTCCGATCTGGATCGCGGACTACGTTCTGGCGGGTTACGGCACGGGCGCCATCATGGCGGTGCCGGGCCACGACGAACGCGACTACGCCTTTGCCAAGACCTTTGATCTGCCCATCGTCGAGGTCGTGTCGGGGGGCGATTTGAGCGAAGCGGCCTATACCGGCGACGGCCTCGCGGTGAACTCCGAGTTCCTGAACGGCCTCGATACTCCGGCCGCCAAGATTCGCATGAACGAGTGGCTGGAAGAACGCGGGCTCGGCAAGGCCAGCATTACCTACAAGCTGCGCGACTGGCTCTTCAGTCGCCAACGCTATTGGGGAGAACCCTTTCCGATCGTTCACCGGGAAAACGGGGACATCGAATTGGTTCCAGACAGCGAACTCCCCGTGACACTTCCCGAACTCGACGACTACAAGCCGAGCGGTACGGATTTCCAGTCACCGCTGGCTCGCGTGACGGATTGGATCTCGATCCAGGATCCGAACACCGGCGAAACCTTGTCGCGCGATCCCAACACCATGCCCCAGTGGGCGGGGAGTTGTTGGTATTTCCTGCGCTTTCTCGACCCTCGCAACCAAGAACAGCCGTGGTCGCAAGAAGCTGAACAGTATTGGATGCCGGTCGATCTCTATATCGGCGGTGCGGAACACGCGGTACTGCACCTTCTCTACGCTCGCTTCTGGCACAAGGTCTTCTACGACCTGGGTCTGGTCCACACCAAAGAACCGTTCCAGAAGCTCGTCAACCAGGGCATGATTCTCGGCAACAGCTATCGCTACTACGACGACAATATCAGCGACGCACCCGACGCAACTGCCAAGCACTATTCGGCGAGCGAGGTCGTGCTCGGCGGGGAGAAGGTGACGACTGCCGATGGCAGTACCGAGTTGAAGGCACGCTGGGTTGAACTCAAGAACGTGGTTTTTCCGGGGGATGACACGGCTCGCCACCCCGATTATCCGGATCTCGAACTGGAACTCGTGGTCGAAAAGATGTCCAAGAGCCGCGGCAACGTGATCAGCCCCGACGATGTGATCGAACAATTCGGTGCCGACTCGATGCGACTCTACGAAATGTTCATCGGCCCGCTCGACAAAGCCGCGCCCTGGTCGACCGAAGGGATCATGGGCGTCTTTCGCTTTCTTCAGCGCGCCTGGCGACTGGTGATGCGCGACCACCGCGATGCGCCCGACACCGTGCGCGACTTCACCGCGGGTAGCGGCAGCGAAGACGAGGCCAAGCTCGTCGCCAGGACCATCGATGGCGTTACCAGGGATATCGAGGGATTGCGCTTCAACACCGCCATCTCCAAGTTGATGATTTTGGTGCGAGATCTCGGCAAGAACCTCAGCAAAGACTTCAACAAAGACTTCAACAAAGACAAAGGCACGACCTGTGCGCGTGAATCGGCCGAGGCCATGGTGTTGCTGCTCGCGCCGATGGCGCCCCATATCGCCGAAGAACTCTGGCGCGAACTCGGCCACGAAAACACCATCGCGTTCGCGCCCTGGCCCAAGGCGGACGAAGCGCTGTTGCACGACGACACGATCACTTTGGTCCTGCAGATCAACGGAAAGAAGCGAGACGAAATTCAGGTGCCGGCGGACGCCTCGAAAGAAGCGATCGAGAAAGTCGCTCTGGCATCGGAGAAGGTGCAAAAGCACCTGGACGGCCGCGATCCCAAGAAGGTGATCGTCGTCCCCGGACGCCTCGTCAATATCGTAGGCTGATTCATGGCCCGCTTGCGCTTCGGAAAAGCACTCTCCGAAAATCGCGCCGCACTCTTTCTGGCCAGTCGCATTGCCACGATATTTCTTCGCATGCTCGGGGCTACGTGGCGAATATCGGTCGAGGGTCCCGATCCATTCGTCGATCGGTCCGGCCCACATCTCGGCGCGTTCTGGCACCGCAATGCCCTGATCGCCGCGTTCATGTTTCGCGACCGCAGGTTCAGCGTTCCGGTGAGCCGCAGTCGCGACGGTGACCTCATCACGCAACTCTTGCTTGGACTCGGTTACGCGACGCCCCCACGCGGTTCGAGTTCACGGGGCGGCGCTTCGGCCCTGCGCGCGCTGGTGAACATGGTCGAAGAGGGATTCACGATTTCCATTCAAACCGACGGTCCGCGCGGACCGGCGCGGGTTTCCAAGCACGGGATGGTGAGCCTGGCACGTCGGACGGGTCGGCCGATCTCACCCCTGGGCTTCTCGGCCAAACCTTGCATCCGCTTCCGCAGCTGGGACGGCACCCTGCTCCCACTCCCGTTCGCCCGAGTCCTATGCAGTTTCGGATCCCCAATTCATGTGCCCCGAGACGCCAAACCCGACGAAGAAGAAGTAATCCGCCAACAACTCGACTGCGAACTAAACCGCCTGACCGACGAAGCCGACGACCGCTACGGCCTAATAGACCCCAACCGCCCCCCCCACACAAAATAAATCCGATTGATCATCCCCGACGCACCACCTAAAGCCAGAATCGGCGAGAGGTGGACTCAGGCGAAGTAAAGCGCAGCGACCCGCCACGCACCGACTCCCAAAATCTTAGAACCCGAATCGCCACAACAAACTCCCACGACCGAAACTCTTGCGAGCCATTCGCCTGCGTTCACCTCTCGCCGATTCTGGCGCTTCCGAACTTCAGAAATACCCGACGCCGCATTCACCAAAGCGGCACCAAACTCCCTCGATTAGACTCTGCCGCAATGTTTTCACCTACCCCACGCCCCCGAATTGCAGTTCAACAGGTTCTCTGCGCCCTCTCGATCGCTCTCGGATTGCTGGGTTGTACCTCGCCCCCAAAGGTCCAATTGGCGCCGGACGCCGACTGCTTTCGCGAAATCGCCGGTGCCCTCGCGGACGATGCGTTCGGGGGCCGCGGGTTGGGGAGCGAGGGCTTGCGTGGGGCTGGCGATTATCTCGAACGACTCTACTCCGCGCTGGGGCTCAGCCCATTCAACAACGCCCTTTTTTCTCGCAGCTACCGGCAGGGTTTTCAAGCCGTCACTGGGATCAAGTCTGGACCTCATAATCTTTTGAGTTGGCGACAAGCTCGAAGCGAAACGACGGGGCTGGCGAACATCAAAACCGACTTCATGCCACTGGGCATTTCCTCGTCCGCCATTTTTGAGGGCGACCTGGCCTTTGTCGGTTACGGCCTGGTCGCCGAACCGTTGGACTACGACGACTACGAGGGACTAGACCTGCAGGGCAAGGTCGTATTGGCGATGCGGTACGAACCGGGAGAAGCCGACCCCGACAGTCCATTCGACGGCAAGCGACCGAGCCGTTTTTCTGATCTTCGCTACAAAGCGCTCAAAGCTCGGCAGGCCGGAGCCGTTGCATTGATCTTTGTCTCGCCGCCGGGCGACGACGAAGACCGACTGCCGCGCGTAAACCACCGCGGCTCGGCTGCGAATGCCGGGATCCCGGTCCTGCAGGTCAGTCGCAAGCTCGCGCAAGTATGGTTGGCACTTGCTGGACTCGAACTGGGTGCGTTGCACGCGGCGATCGATGCGGATTATCGACCCCATTCTCGAGATCTAGCGGGCTTGCGGATTTCAGGAAGAACCGACTTGAAGTCCCGTTACACAGAAGTCGCGAACATCATCGGAATCGTTCCCGGTCACGGGGATCTGGCGGCCGAGGCCATCGTCGTCGGTGCGCACTTCGATCATCTCGGCCGCGGTGGAGCGCATTCTCTTGCCATCGACAACCATGCCATTCACAACGGTGCCGATGACAACGCCTCGGGGGTTGCCGCGATGATTTGCGGAGTCGCCGGATTAATGCAAAACATCAAGGACGACAGCGCGGGGGAGGAGAAACCGCGGCGCAGCCTGGTCGTCGTGGGATTTAGCGGCGAAGAAGCCGGACTTCTGGGCTCGGGGTGGTATGTGCGCCACCCCGTCTTCCCAATGGAAAAAACCATGGCCATGGTCAACCTCGACATGGTGGGACGACTGCGCGAAGAAAAGCTCCACGCGATGGGTGCAGATTCGTCTCCGGACTGGAAGCCGATCCTCGCACCACTCGCACAAGAGCGCGGACTCGATCTGCTTGCGGGGGGCGACGGGTATGGCCCATCCGACCAGATGTCCTTCTACGCAAACGGCGTCCCCGTGGTTCATTTCTTTACCGGGTCCCATTCCGATTACCACACCCCCGACGACGACATCGACCGGCTGAACATCTCCGGCGGCGCTCGCATCGCGGAGTTTCTCGGCGACGTCCTCGGCCAGTTGATTCACCGGACAGAACCGCTGGCCTATCAAGCCTCGTCCAGCGCAGCCACGATGGCCGGAGACAGCCGGAACTTTGGCGCATTTCTCGGCAGCATTCCCGATTACTCGGCGATGACGAGTGCCGATGGAGGTGTGCTGCTGTCGGCGGTGCGGCCGGGGGGGCCGGCGGACAGTGCGGGAATCGCCGGGGGTGATCGCATCATCGAAATGGCGGGCACTGAAATCCACAACCTCTACGACATGACCTTTGTTCTCAGTGATCATCGCCCCGGCGAAATCATCCAGATCGTAGTACTTCGGGGCGGTGAAACGCTGACCTTGACTGCCACCCTCGGACGCAGGGGGAAGGCGAGCGGTCCGAAGAATGTAGAGGCGAGTTCGGAACCTGCGGACCCGCACGGGCAGGACGACTAGTGGTCCAAGACGCGCAGGTGCCGTTCGGCTCTCTCGACGTAGCGACTGAGTCCCCGCTTGCGACCCATCTCACCGAGAGCGCGCCAGGCGTCGATCGCCTCCTGGTGATGATTGCCGCTCAATTCCAGCGAGATCGCGAGGTTGTTTCGAGCGGAGATGTATTGGCTGTCGATCCTCAGTGACTCGCGATATTGGTCGATCGCTTTTTCGTGCTGATTCGACAGGCGGTACCGGTTGCCCAGGTTGTAGTAGGCGACCGACAAGTCTTCATTTCGCAGATCTACGTTGCAGGCCCCCGCAGCCCCTAGCAACGCGACCAACGCGATTGCAAAAGAGGTTCGACGCGCGCGCATCGCGTCGAAGAGCCAGACGCAGGCCGCCGCTGCAAACATGATCAACACGGGGACGGCGGGAATGCGGTAGCGGGAAAGCACGAAGAAGATCAGGCAGGTTGCGAGATGAACCCCGATCAAGGCGTACAGCGGCGCGAGTTTTCGCCATCGGTTGGCGGTGACGACAAAGCCCAACATCGCCAGCGGCCCCACCAATCCGAAGCCGATCAACGGCAGGCGCAACACCCAGGAGAACTGACGCGTCACCGTATAGGAACGGTTGTTCCAAATTTCGTGGGCATTGATGAAGTAGAGAAACTTGCGTCCCGTAAGCCGCAACCATTCGGCTGGATTTGCAATGACATAATCGATCCCCCGGCCCATCCAATAGGTCGACACCTCGGAGGCCAGAAGTGTCCTTCCCAACTCGTGCTCGGCATAGGCCTGGTAGATCAAGTTCTGTTCTCGAGGATGATCGGCCGTCGAGCGATCGAATATACGCGGTACATTGTGAGTTCCGTTCGCATCCGGATTGTTGCCATTGAAGAAATTCATGCCCGCAGATGCAGAAACCAGCACCCGGTCGCCGGTAACGACGTAATTGCGCAAGGTGGCGGGAAAGACAGTCGTGCCGATTCCCGCCAACAAACACCCCGCCAGAACGAACCTGCGCGACAGACCCTGCGCATTGGGCAACAACGCGAAGAGCAAGACCAAGGCCGCTGGGCCGTAGAGCAACATATTGGGGCGGGCGAGAGCCGTCAGACCGATCAGCATGCCCAGGCCGAGCCAACGACCGTTGCTCGGTGCTTCCATTGCGCGCATGCCGCACCAAACGACCCATAGATTGAGTGGCAGCAAAATGTTGACGATCAGCAGACTGCCTTCGTAAAAGATGAACATCGCGTAGATCGCTGCAATCGCACTGGCGACCAGACCCGTACGTCTGCCGAAAAATTCGCGAGCGATCCGCCATACCAACACGCATGTCAATGAACCGATGACGCAGTTCAGGAAGCGAGGCAGATAAAGACCGGGACCCGTGAGGGTGTAGAGCAATGACAAAAGATACGGGTAGAGAGGGCCCTGGAGGAACACACCTTCGCCCAGCCAGTCACCTGCCGAGATCTGAGTCGCCCAGGTGTGATAGAAGAGCGGATCGACCGAAGGCTGCTGAAAGAACGGGTCGGAAGTTCGGATCTCCAGCAAATTGAAGAGCCGCAGCATCAAGGCTGCGAACCAGATGCCCCCGACCATTTGCAGTTCTTGCTGATCGGGATGCGAGGCGGGCTCGTCCAGGAAGATAAAAGCGTTGGGGCTCGAGTTCGCCTTCATTGGGGGCGAGGGTAACGGATTCGTGGGTTTGGACGGTGCAAATTTGATTAGCGAGTGGGGGAGCGGCCGAAAAGCGCGGTGATCAGGGAGCCGGCTACTACTGCGCCGGCTCCGGCGAAGCTCAGTAGGGGCAGAGGAGTGCTGGGGAAAAGTTGGGGGACTAGTTCGCTCAACAGGGTACTGGAGGCGAGTGTGCCTAGGGGGACGAGTGCGATGACTGCGCTTACTCGGGAGGCTTCTACGTGTTCGAGCGCTGCGGCGAAGCTGCCGTAGGCCCCTGCTGTTGCCAGGCCCGACAGCACGAGCGCGATCAAGCCGATTCGATCGAGATCTCGGACTGCCCCGATTTCGACGGCCGGAGTAAAAATGATGGCGCAGCCCACGAACAGGCAGAGCATCAGAGGCTGCGAGGGAATGGACACGAGAAGTTGCTTCTGCGCCAGGCCATAGATCGCCCAGGTCAGTCCGGCGACGATGATCGCAAGCACCCCCAGTCGGTATTGCTCCGCTTCACCGGCGCGATCGGCCAACTGCGAGATCTGGCTGCCAAAGAAGACCAACAGACCCGCGATCAGGATCGCGAAACCAAGCCACTGCACCCTGCTGAACCGTTCGCGAAAGATCACGATGCCACCGAGCGCAAGCATCACGGGGCCAATTTGAATCAAGACCTGGCAGGTTGCGGCTGACGTGAGATCGAGGCCTACGAGAAAGCCGATGTAGTTTGCCGCAAGACAGACGATCGCAATTCCGAGCAGCAAGAATTCTCGTCCACTCAGGTTTCGCAACCGCGGGAGTTCACCCCTTCGCTGGAGTATCCAGCCAAAGCCCACACTCGCAATTACGAAGCGAAACCAGGTGACAGAGTACGGATCCATGTAGGACAGCAGAACTTTGAGGACGTGGGGTAGCACCGACCAGATCAGCAACACGTTCGTCGCGAGCAGCAAGCCCCGACGTTGGTTTCCAGAGGTTCGATGGAGTGACATCGCGATAATGCGAACTAAAGCTGGTACATCATCAGATAGATGACCACGCCGGTTGTCCCCACGTAGAGCCACACCGGGTAGGCAAAGCGCACGATCTTTCGGTGTTCGGCAAATCGACCGTTGATGCCCAGATAGGCTGATCGCAAGATCAACGGAAGCATGAGTACGGCGCAAACGGTGTGGGTCGCGAGGATGACGAGAAACGTATTTCGGTAGAGCCCCGTTCCGGGTGCCTCTCCGTGTCCGGTCGTGGTGATCTGCACCAAATACGAAACCAGGAATACGGCGCCCAGACCGATCGCAAACTTCATCAGTTTGGGGTGGAGTTCCCGGTCTCCGCGACGGATCGCGATGAAGGCCCAGACGATCAGGATCGTGATCGTGAAATTGCAGAGAGCGCCAAAGTGAGGGAGCCAGTCGAGCATTGCGTCAAGGTAGCGCAGCCGTGTTCTGGTCTTGGCTCTGCTGAATTTTCTCCAGGATTACCGCAGCCATTTCGTCCGGCGGTGTGTTGTGCCGGAAGATCGCAAGGGCTTGACCGTCGGGGCCGATGAGAAATGTGTTCGATGTGTGCTGGATCTCGCCGCTGCCCGCACTTCCATCCGAATTCTCACTCCGTTCAAAAAAGACACCGTAGGCCCTGGTCGCGGCCTCGATCTCCGCGGGGGTTCCCGTGAGCCCGATGAGCCGAGGGTGAAAGTGTGAGACGTAGCTGTTCAGGACTTCCGGCGTATCGCGCTCGGGGTCGAAGCTGATGAAGATCGGTCGCACCTGTTCGGCGGCCTCACCGAGCGTCGTCAATGCTCGCGACATCACCATGAGATTGCCGGGACAGACGTCGGGACAACTCGAATAACCAAAGAAGACGAGCGAATGACCCCCCCGGAAATCGAGCTCGCTCACGGTTTCGCCGAGATGATTGGTAAAGGTCAGGGGCTTCGGGTCGCCCCGAGACGGCAGGCTGGATACCGGCGCAGTGCCGGGGGCCGAGACGATGTCCACCACCCCACTGCGCCCACCCCATTCGTTGCGCAGGCCAAAAAACGCCACCAGAACGGCGATCAGAATGACCCCGGTCGCGACATGAACAAAATAGAAGCCTCTCATCGCGGGCGAACATAACCCAGCACACGGATCCCGTTGTGGCGAAGCAGCTTGTCAGCTCGACTTGCGAGCGACCTGGCCGCCGGGCGGAAGCATCCCGATGCGAATCTTCTGCGAATAAATTGCTGCGGTCCTGCGTCACACGCCCAAACAAACCGGTGAGGAGTCGTCGTGTTGCAGCAACCCCGCGGGGCTTCGTGGCTTTCGCAGCAGACGCGCGTGCAACGCACTAAACTGCCCGCGCCCAGCGAGGCCAACAAGGCAATCGTCGCCGACTCTAGAATCGGCTCGAGACACTGTTCGTCAGCATTCATTTACTCCCCCCCGCTCAGAGGTACGACTGCCGTGCGATTTATTTACGCGAGATTTTTCAGTGTTGTTGGGTGTGTTGTTGTGAATGTCGCTGTGTGCGCTCTCTTGCTGGCGCCAACCAGAAGTCTGGCTTCCAACCAAGGCACCGCGAGTGCTGCCGTCCAAAGTCTTCACGACACGTTGACCGGCGCAATGAAGGAAGCGGACGCGCTCGGTTACCAGGGGCGATTTGAAATGATCGCGCCGGCGGTCAATACCTACATCGACCAGAAGTTCATGGCGGCCAAGTCGATTGGACGTCACTGGAAGAAACTCACTCCCGATGAACAAGAGCGCTGGCTCAAGATTTTTTCCAACCTCACTGTGGCCAACTACGCGGGACGCTTCAAGGGATATTCGGGCGAGCACTTCGTCCTCGAGGGGGAAGAAGATGCTCCCCACGACACCAAGTTGGTCAAGACGATGTTGATCCTGCCGAACGACGACGACGTCAGACTCAACTACCGGTTGCGCGAGACGGATGGCAGTTGGAAGATCATCGATGTCTACATGAATGGAACGGTCAGCGAACTTTCCCTTCGACGGTCGGAGTATTCTTCAACGGTCAAGCGCGAAGGCTTCGAGACCCTGATCGCCGCAGTAGAGAAGAAGCTCGCTGATTTTGCAGGGGACACGTATGTCGATAAAGACGCCGACAGTCCCGTCGCATCGAGTTCGCCGGATCAGCCCTGACCGGTGCTGATCAACCCACTGTGGTTCTCTCGCGCGCGCTGCGTGCGTTCAGTGAACTCGTTGATCCAATCGCTACCCCCATTTCGACTGGACTGATCCACGAGACCTACGAAGTCCGGGATCGCGAAGACCACGAGTTCATCCTTCAGCGTGTCAATCCCATGTTCTCCCGCGACATCAACTACAACATCCAGGCAGTGACTCGACACCTGGCCGATCGGGGCATCGAGACGTTCTCCCTGGTTGAGAGCGATGGCCTCCCATTCATAGATCTCGAATCCGACGGCCTGTGGCGACTCATGACCCGGATCAAGGGCACAGCATTCGACCGCCCGAAGGACCCGGAACAGATCCGCGATGCGGGAAGACTGGTGGCGTCTTTTCATCGGGCGATGTTCGACTTCGATGCAGCGCTGCATCCAATCGGGTTTCCATTTCACGACACAAATCAACACTTCGAAGATCTGGCTGTGGCTCTGCGGGAAAACGAGGGCCACCCGCTTCATAGAAAGACCGTCGATCTCGCAAACAAGATCTTCGAAGCAGCAGCCGGGCTTGCATCTCTCGACGCCGCACCGCACCGGGTCATCCACGGTGATCTCAAGTTCAACAATCTCCTGTTCGAACCCGAGAGTTCGACTGGAAACTTCCGTCCGGTCGCATTGATCGACCTCGACACCCTCGCTCGTTTGCCCCTGGCATTTGATTGGGGCGACGCGCTGCGCTCCTGGTGCAACCTGCGAGCCGAAGACGAACCCGAAGCCGAACTCGATCTCTCTCTCGCAAGCGCAGCGACTGAGGGCCTGATGACCGTATTCGAGCCGGGTACGCCGGAGGAAAAGCCAACTCCCGCCGAACTCGAATCGCTCAGTTGGGGTTTGGAGATCGTGTCTCTCGAACTGAGCGCCCGCTTTGCCAGCGACATGCTGCGGGAGTGCCACTGGGATTGGGATCGCAACCGGTTCGAAAGAGCGGGCGAACACAATCACCTGCGCGCGCTGGGACAGTTCGATCTCTATCGACAAGCGCGGGCCACGCACGAAGAACGCGCACACAACCTGCCCATTTGAATCCGCCTTCCCGGGCCGATGCCGCACCTGGTTTCACTTCTCCAAGTCTGCGAAACTGCTGTAGGAAGAGATAAAGCACAACAGGAGTGATATCCTCAACTCCCTGATCCGTAGACCGGTGCGGACTACCCCGCGAGATCGGCGTGCCAATCGACTCCGCACAAAATGAAAGTGACGAAATGGAAGCGCTGCAATTCCTGGACGCTGAACGTACCCTCGAGCTCCAACGCGAGTTCGGCACCCCCTTCTACGTCTACGACGAAGACACCCTGCTGCGACGAGCTCGGGAAGTCCTCGCGTTTCCGAATCCCTACGGGTTGGTGGGTCGCTACGCAATGAAGGCGCTGCCCACGGCCGCCATTCTGCGACTGCTCACCGAAGCGGGTCTCATGATTGATGCGAGCAGCGGCTTCGAAGCAGACCGCGCACTTCTTGCCGGTGTCCCGGCAGAAAACATTCAGATCACCGCACAAGAGCTTCCCCGTAACCTCGAACAGTTGATCGACCAGGGAGTGATGTTCAACGCCTGCTCCCTGCTGCAATTGGAGCGCTACGGAGAGCTGTATCCGGGCCGCGAGGTGTCGGTGCGGATCAATCCGGGTCTGGGTTCGGGCCACAGCAACCGCACGAACGTTGGCGGTCCCTCGGCGAGCTTCGGGATCTGGCACGAACAACTCGACCAGGTGCTGGAAATTGCCGCCCAGAAAGATCTGTCCATTACCCGGATGCATACTCACATCGGGTCGGGCTCGGATCCGGATAAATGGGTGGTGTGCGCAAAGATGTCCCTCGCCATCGCGGCGCGACTGCCCGATGTCCGCAACCTGAGCCTGGGGGGTGGATTCAAGGTCGGACGCATGGCCAACGAAGACACGACCGATCTCGTGGCCATCGGCCAGAAGATTGTTCCCGAGATCGAAGCTTTTGCGCGGGAGCATGGACGCGAACTCACCCTCGAGGTCGAACCTGGAACCTACATTGCGGCGAGCTGCGGTGCGTTGGTGTGTACCGTGACCGACCTCGTGGAAACCAGCGCGAACGATGGCTACCGCTTCATCAAGATCGATGCGGGGATGTCGGAAATGATACGACCCAGCATGTACGGCGGTCAGCATCCGATCATCGTGGTGCCGGGCAATGATGAGTCGCGGGGCACTGGCGAGTACCTGATCGTGGGCCATTGTTGCGAGAGCGGTGACGTCTTGACTCCCGCGCCCGGCAATCCCGAAGCCCTGGAGACGCGCACCGTGGTCGAACCCCGGGTTGGCGACGCGTTGGTGATCGAATGCGCGGGCGCCTATTGCGCGGGAATGTCCGCAAAGAACTACAACGCCTTTCCCGAATGCGCGGAGGTTCTGCTGCGCAGCGACGGTCGCGCCGAGCTGATTCGTCGGCGCCAGACCCTCGAGCAAATGCTGCAAAACGAGGTCTGACCTTGTTCGAGCGAATCGCCAGCGCGACGATCCTGGTCTTTGTGTTCGCGTGGGTCATTTGTGCGACGGCGATCGCTGATGCGGCGGAAAGCAAACGCGACGGATCTGATCTCGTGGGAACCTGGTTCGTCCTGGTCCACTACCGGGACGCCAATACCTATAACGAGACTTCCGATCGTTGGCTCGACAGGGTGTGGACGTTTGCCATGAAGGGCAGCCGGCTGTACTGGGTCGAGTATCCGATCGTCGTGTTCGAGAGCACCGCCGGCCGATTCGAAGCGTACAAGGGAAACCCGCGCAGCCGTGTTCTCGGCAAGTGGGAGCCAAACGTCGCTCAGCTGGCCGAGATCATGGATGGGCCGCGGGTCAACACTCGGGGGATGAAATCGAACTCGCTCCGGGGCAACGACGCGATGGGTTGGAAAACGACCGGCCGGGGTCGCGTCGCCGGAGTCAACGTGTTGGGCTTCCACGAAGAATGGACCATCGCCCCCCATGGCGAGTGGCGCGAATTCGCGATCAGCGAGGTGATCGGAAACTCGCAGCGAGCTGATGCCGAGGGCAGAACGTCCTATGTCGTCGAGTCGGGAGATGTAGCTGGCCTGGAGTTTGCGGGTCGATACGATCGCGACGGCTCCCGCGTAGGTACATTCAGAATGTTTCGCACCGCCAGCATCCGTCCCTTACGCAGCAGTGAGGAAGCAGGCACGGCGAACGATCGCGCGCGCGCTGGAGTAGCGGTACGCTTTTTCGGATAGGCCGGTAACCAGGCATTAGCTCGGGAGAGTCAGAGAAAGGGAGAAACACGGTGTCAAACGCAACCCCCCAGCTCGAAGGTGAGAAGATTCTGATCACGGGCCCGACCAGCCAGGTCGCGCTCCCCATTGTCAAAGCCCTCGCCCAGAACAATCAGGTCTTTGGCCTCGCGAGATTCAGCAAGCAGGAAGACCGAGAAAAGATTGAAGCCTTGGGCGTCGAAACCCTCGCAGTCGATCTCGCCGGCGCTGATCTCGACGCAGTTCCCCGAGACTTCTCAATCGTGCTCAATTTTGCAGTGGTGAAGAGCGGGGACTTCGAATACGACCTCGCCGCGAATGCCGAAGGTGTGGGCCGATTGATTGCGCACTGTCGACCCGCGAAGGGTTTTCTCCACTGTTCGACAGCCGGAGTTTATGAATCTGCGGGACATCACGCGCTAAAAGAAACCGACCCTCTCGGAGACAACCATCGCGTCCTGATGCCGACCTACAGCATCTGCAAAATCGCGGCAGAAACCGTGGTGCGCTTTGCTGCACGCCAGTGGAACGTTCCAAGCGTGATTGCTCGCTTCAGTGTCCCTTACGGTGACAACGGAGGCTGGCCATGGTTCCACCTCATGATGATGAAGGGCGGCGTACCGATCCCGGTTCACAAGGACAAGCCGAGCATCTACAACCTGATTCATGAAGACGACTACATTTCCATGATTCCCAAACTTCTGGACCTCGCCGACGTACCTCCGGTGACGATCAACTGGGGTGGGAGCGAGCCGACGAGCATCGAAGAGTGGTGCGGCTACATGGGTGAGCTGACGGGCCTCGAGCCCAAGTTCAACTACACCGAGGACACCCTCGCCAGCGTGACCCTGGATCCGAGCAAGATGCACGAGTTGGTGGACAAGACTCGGGTCGATTGGCGCGAGGGCATCGAGCGAATGGTGCGGGCGCGCAATCCGGAGCTGCTACGCGATGCTTCGTGAGCGCAAACGGGCAACCTGCTAGTCATCACCCATGCGCACCTTGAAGTTGCCTCGGCTCTCGTCGTACTCGAGTTTCAGGTAGCCGCGATCTTCCGCGTCCTTGAGTAGATCCGCAAAATTTTTGTAGCCGGAGTTGAGTTCGTTGAACCCGGGGTAGACACGCCGGATGGTCTGCTTGATCATCGATCCCCACAGCGGGTCATAGTCTTGCTCCAGCGAACGAGCAATCTCGATGAGTTGGCCCAAAACCTCCGGCTCCTCCTCGGTCGCCGCCTTTCCGCGGCCCTTGCCGCTCGAGTCCTTGGAGGCCTTCAGGCGCTTTTTCCTGGGCCTGGACTTTTCGGAGGCGCGTACGAGATCATCGTAGTAGATGAATTCGTCGCAACAGCCAATCAGGAGGTTCGAGGTCGAACTCTTGACTCCGCAACCGATGACTCGCTTGTTGTTTTCCTTGAGCTTCGAGGCGAGGGGCGAAAAGTCGCTGTCTCCCGTGAGCAATGCAAAGACATCGATATGGTCCTTGGAGTGACTGAGATCGAGTGCGTCGACGACCATGTGAATGTCCGCACTGTTTTTCCCACTCATTTTGGTGCGCGGAATGTCGATCATCTCGATCCCGTGACCGTGAAACTCCCGCACTTCGGTGCGGTACTGACTCCAATCGCAATACGCACGCTTGTATACGACACGCCCCTTTTCGAGCAGACGCTTGAGGATCAAATCGATCTGAAATTTACCGATCTTCGCGTCCCGGACACCGAGAGCGAGATTTTCATAGTCCACAAATACCGCGATTAGCGCTTCGTCCGCCACACTGCCCCCCTAGGCGTTTTGCGACGCGAAAGATCTCTTCAGCTGCCGAAATGGCAATCGATCATTTCGCGTGTCGATCCGCTCGATTCGGAATCATGAGATCCACTTACCAAGCGAGGTTCCGAACAAGAAGCGTACGGCCTTTTGTATCTGGTCGTCCTTCTGAACACTGAAGGGATAGAACGAGCGCGAGTTCTTGCCCTTGAAGCGATCAACAATCACGGGCATCTGGTGGCAATAGCCGCGAATTCCGTTGTCGCCGTTGATCTGACCCACTCCGCTCGACTTGCGCCCACCAAAAGGAGCTTCGAGACAGCCATAGGTAATGGTCATGTCATTGATACAGACGCTGCCCGATTCGATCTTTTGCGCGAGTCGAACCGCCCTCTGATTGTCCGACGTCCAGATTGTGGCGCCGAGGCCATAGTGCGAGTCGTTGGCGAGTCGGATCGCCTCGTCTTCGTCCTTGACCCGCATGATGGGGAGAATGGGACCGAAGGTTTCGTCGACCATGATTTGCATGTCGTGAGTGACGTCGGTCAGCACCGTGGGTTCGTAGTAGAGACCTTTGAGATCGGGGTTGCGGCGTCCGCCCACCCGCACTGTCACTCCCTTGGCCACCGCATCCGCCATGTGAGCCTCGATGATCTCCATTTGGCGCGGCCAGAAGATCGCCCCGACATCGCTCTCGCCGGTATCCCCCTGACGCAATGCCCCGGCGCGCTTTACCACTTCTTCGATGAATTCGTCGGCAACCGAATCGACGACGTAGACACGCTCGGTACCACAGCAATACTGTCCGGTGTTCATGTACGCGCCGGACAACGCCCCGGCGGCGGCGCTTTCAATGTCGGCATCTTCGCAGACGATCATCGGATCCTTGCCCCCGAGTTCGAGGGTGCAGGGAACCAGGCGACGTCCGCAGACCTCGGCCACTTTGCGTCCCGTGGCGGCACTGCCGGTAAACGTGATCTTGTCGATGTCGGCTTCGCACAACGCCGCGCCGGTCTCGCCGTCTCCCGTCAAGACCTGGAAGACAGCTTCGGGCAATCCGGCCTGCTCGAAGAACTCCGCGAGCAGCTGGGCCGAGAAGGGGGTGACTTCCGAAGGCTTGAGCAATACCGTGTTTCCCGCAACCAGGGCCTGCGCGACGGGATTGACGGCGAGGATGAAGGGACCATTCCAGGGCGTGATGACCCCCACCACTCCGAGTGGAACCTGGTGGATCGTCATCTTCTTCATGAAGCGCATGACACCATGAAGGCTTCGCTTTTGGGGAGCCAGGAGCTTCGACGCGCGCTTCGCATAGTATGCAAGCGAATCGCAAGCCGAGAAGACTTCCATCGTGATCGCTTCGCTGCGAGTCTTGCCGGTTTCGCGAATGACGGTCTCGATCACGTCTTCCTGGCGTTCGATCACGATCTTCAAAACTTTGCGCAGGTAGCCGGCGCGACTTTCGACCGAAAGTGCCGCCCATTCCGGCTGCGCCTTTCGGGCACGTTCGACCGCCGCGCGAACTTCGGCTTCTGCCTGGACTTCGATCTCGCCGATGGGTTGGCTGTCCACAACACTGCGAAGACGCAAGCGACGGGGCTCTCCTGCTGGGGTTGAGGCTACGGGTTCAACGATCGCCATCTCGCGGGTCTCCGATGTGGGGGATTAGGTCGAATCTCTCCCAGAGTCTACCACCACACGCGGGATCCGACCCCCGCCCGGGGGAGGACCGTACTGGTTGTCGCGAATGCTCCAGCAGCACCCCGGCCAGCACACTAAGCTTTCCCGCGATGACCCCAAAGAACGACGACGAGATCACGGCTCTGCTCAATCGGCCTGACCCGTCAGGGGGTCCCGCCGATCAGCTCTGGGAACTGGTCTACCCCGAGCTCCGCCGCCGGGCGAAGAACCTGTTCAAGAACGAGCGCGCCGATCACACCCTCTCGGCCACGGCAGTCATCAACGAAGTCTTTGTGCGCCTCACCACCGCTTCGGCGCGAGAATGGAAAGATCGCACTCACTTCTACTCGGTGGCTTCGGGAATCATGCGGCACGTATTGGTCGATCACGCGAGAGCGCGCGCCGCTGATAAACGCGGCGGAGGTTCGGTGCGGGAAACCCTGGACGAGAACGTATTCCCTGCCGTTCCCACTTCTGAGCAAGGGTATCGCGAAGCCCGAGATTCCCTGGATCAACTCGCGTTCGAGAACGAGCGCGCGGCACTCGTCGTCTCCCTGCGAGTCTTCGGCGGCCTTACGATCGAAGAGATCGCCGAGGAACTCTCGATCTCTGAACGAACGGTCAAGAGCGACTGGGTAGTCGCGCGAGTGCGGCTGAAGAACATCCTCCAAAATCACTGACAGTTCATTGATGCGACTCCCGTGGAGTCAAACGCTCAGCACCTGGTGCAATTTTCGATTGTTGTCTGCCAGCGTGCGACGGGTGCGGAACAGGCTGATCTTTACGGCCTGAGGCGACTTGCCCATTGATTCGGCAATCTCGCGCATCGAGAGATTTTCGATGTAGCGCATTTCGAATGCTTCGCGCTGCGTGTCCGAAACCTTCTCATTGAGTAGCCGACTGCAGTTGCGCAGGATGCGAACAAAGTCTGTTTTCTGGTCAGCCGGGGTCTGGTCGGTGGCGAGCGCATCGACTTCATCGGAGTCGAGCGAAAGCAACAGGGGCCGTCGGCGTCGGTAGCGGCGACATATTTGATTGTGCGCGATACCGAACATCCAGGTCAGTAGCGACGATCGACCTTCGAACTTTGCGAGACCGCGAAACACCTGGAGGAACACTTCCTGGGTGACATCTTCCGCATCCGATGGGTCGCGCATCCGCTTGAGTGCAAAGAAATAAATTCGCCGCTCGTAGTGCCGGCAGAGATCGTCGAAGGCCGATTCCACGCCTGCCAATATTTCGCGGACGAGACGGTCGTCATCCACTTCATTGGGGTCCTCGAGGGGGGCTGTCATTTTGTATTTCCTCCAAATACTCATCTTCTTGGTCCGCTGGCAGCCCATTCGCGGAGTCGGGGGTTTGCATGAGGCTGCCCAGTTAGAGAGGCGAGAAATCGAGCGGAAAAGGGCAATGGAGGGCGAAGATTTCTCGTTTTATCTCAGGAAACCGGGCCCAGGGCCCGGATTCGGGTCTCTGCCGCTCAAGTGCAATGCCTCGCGCAGTCGATAGGTAGACAGCGAGAACGAATCCTCGAACGCTCTGAATCCCCGTGGGGCTTTGGCTCGAGTTGTTGGAGACCGTGATGAAAGAACCGCGAAAAGTTGGCCTTGCCCTGATCTTCCTCGGTGTGGTGATCATGCTCGGCAATACCACTGAAGCCTTGCCGCCCGAGGCGTTCTTCGCAGGACTCTTCCTCTACCCGATCGGCGGACTGCTGTTCTTCAAAGGCAGTCGCGCAGCGATCAACAAAGCTGAGGCTCGCGCCGCGCGCATCGTGGCTCCCCGTCTGCGAAACAAGTCGGCGGAGAAACAAGCCCAACAGCAAAAAGAAAACATCGACGCGCACGGATCGGTCGACGCCCAAGTCCATTCTGCACCGGCTCAATCACGGTCCCAGGCTGTTGCTCCGAGTCAAGACGGACCCGCACCAGACCTCGTCCTGTACGAAGTAGACGCCGACAGTGGCATGGAAGGAAAGGACGACTTCAAGGTCGTCACCGACGTGTCCTTTCCGCTCGAGGTTCAGGAACAGGATTCTCTCGCAGAGCAGATCATGAAGCTCCATCAGCTCCGAGAGAGCGGCATCATCACTGAAGAAGAGATGACGATCGCGAAGGCCAAGCTGCTCAGCTAACGCCCAGGGTCACGAGCCCAACGAGTCCTTCGCGCGACTTCCGAACTGAACTGCTAGCTTTTCGCTTCGACTGAACTCTGCCCGGAGCAAGCTTTGTTGGACAGTGCAAGCCGCCCCCACTCCGATCGATTCCACCTCACCGCGCCCCAGGCCGACGCCAAATTGCCGTCGTTCGCCGACGAAGTCCGCAGGGGATTGTCCGCGAAGTTTCGCAGCCTGCCGTGTCGTTTTTTCTATGACGACGCCGGCTCGAAGATCTTCGAAGAGATCTGCGGTCTCGAGGAGTACTACCTCACCCGGGTCGAGCGGAGCATTCTGCAGGACCAGGCGCAACACATCCGCGAGCACTTCAACCGCGACATTGAGCTCGTTGAACTGGGAAGCGGCAGTGCGGAAAAGACGCGACTCTTGATCGAGTCGTTTCTCGCCAGACAGCAATCGCTGGTCTATGTCCCGATTGACATCTCGCGGACCGCCCTCGAAGAGAGCAGCGAATCACTCTTGCTCGATCATCCGCGGCTCGAGGTCCACGCGATCTGCAGCGAATACGAAGCGGCCCTGTCCATCTTGAACGATCGACACACGACTCCCCGCTTGATCCTGTGGCTCGGCTCTTCGATCGGCAATCTTCACAAACCGGAAGCGCAGGACTTCCTCGCACAACTCCGCGCGAAAATGGGTGAGGAAGACCGGATGCTGATCGGGATCGATCTGCGCAAAGACCGCGAGCGACTCGAGCGCGCCTACGACGACGCCCAGGGCGTGACCGCTCGCTTCAACTTGAACCTGCTGCTGCGAATCAACCGCGAACTCGCAGGAAATTTCCAACCGGATCAGTTCTCGTTCCGCGCCCGCTACCGAGAAGACTCGGGCTCGGTGGAGAGTTTCCTGGTGAGTCTATGCGATCAGAAAGTTGCTATCGGCGCACTCGACGCGAGCTTCAGCTTTCAACAAGGCGAAGAAATCCACACCGAAAATTCCTACAAATACTCAATCGAAGAAATCGAAGCCCTGGCCGATGGCGGAAACATGCACTGCGAAACCCGCTGGCTGGACAACCAAGGCCTCTACACCCTAAACCTCTTCGCCCCCGGATCAACAGCAAATCCCTAGTGAGCAACCCGCCAGTTTTCACCAATGCCAATATCGACCACTAAAGGAACTGCCAACTCAAATACCCCTTCCATGTTCTCCCGCACCAAACCCGAAAGCGAGTCCACCTCCTGCTTCGGCACTTCGAATACAAGTTCATCGTGGACCTGAAGCGTCATGATCACGTCGAGGCCAGAACTGGCGAGCGCCGTATCCACCGCGACCATCGCCGTCTTGATCAAATCCGCAGCCGTACCCTGAATCACCGTGTTGACCGCCATGCGTTCGGCCGCCTGTCGCAAGACCCGATTCTTCGACCCGAGGTCCGGGAAATATCGACGCCGCCCGAGCAACGTCGTCACATGGCCCACCGCCTTTGCATTCTTCACCGTCTCGTCGAGAAACCGACGAACCCCTACATATCGCGCGAAGTAGGCATCGACGATGGCCTGCGCTTCACCGGTGGCAATCCCCAGGTTGTTCGCCAATCCAAAGGCAGACGATCCATAGATGATTCCAAAGTTGACCGCCTTGGCCCGAGCTCGCTGATCCGCATCGACGTCGTCCACTGAAATCCCGGCCACCTCTGCGGCGGTGCGACGATGAATGTCTTCGCCCTTCTGGAAGGCGTCGACCAGGCTCTCATCGCCGGAGTAGTGCGCGAGAATGCGGAGTTCGACCTGAGAGTAGTCGGCCGAAAGCAACAGCCGGTCTTCGGCGGGAATGAACGTCTCGCGAATCCGCACCCCCTCTGCGGTGCGGATTGGAATGTTCTGCACGTTAGGATCTGAAGCCGACAAGCGCCCAGTCGCCGCGCCGATCTGATTGAAGCTCGGATGAATGCGCCCAGTTTTCTCGCTAATGAGTTTCGGCAGCGCATCGATGTACGTGCTCTTCAATTTTGACAGCTGGCGCCACTGCAAGATTTTCCCCGGCAGCTCGTGTTCCGAAACCAGTTGCTCGAGCACCGACTCGGCCGTCGAAAACCCAGTCTTTGTCTTCTTGAGAGGGGTCAGGCGCAACTTTTCGAACAAGATGACCTGAAGCTGCTTGGGCGAACTGACGAGAAACTCCTCTCCCGCGAGTGCGTAGATTTCCTTCTCGAGCGCGGCGAGGCTCACTTCGTATTCCTGCGAGAGGAGGGCGAGCTGCGCTTCATCGACCCGCACGCCATTGCACTCGATTCGCGCCAGTACCGCGGTCAAGGGCAGTTCGACGTCTTCGAACAGTGGCAGCAAGCCATCCTGTTCCAGTCGCTGGTGGATCTTGCCCCGCAGCGCAGTCGCCGCGGAGAGTTGTTGTCCCACCCAGGCTGCGACGTCGTCAACCGGGACCTCCTGTGCCGGAATCGCCTTTGCGCCGCGTCCCGCGAGATCCTCCCAGGACTGGATCGACTGACCCAGGAACTGCATCGCGAGCGGGGCCAGCTCGTGGGAGCCGCCCGGGTCGAGCAAAAACGCGCCAATGCGCACGTCGAAACACGGGGGCGAGACTTCGAGACCGTGTTCCGAGAACAGCGATTGAACGCGCTTCGTACTCCAACCGAACCAAGGCTTGGCGGAGGCCGATGCGAACAGGTGTCTCAGCGATTCGACCACCTCTTCGATCGGTAGTGTCACCGCCTGATCCTGGCCGAGAGGCAGATCCTCCTGAGCGGAGACCACTTCTGCAATGGGGAGATAGACTGCACCTTCACCGGATTCGGGTCCGATCGCCAGGCCCACAATCGGCGCATCGACCGCGCTTCCCTGCCCTTCGACGGCCCATACGACCAGGCATTCGGCCTTCGCAAACTCGGCAGTGGCCTTGCGAAGCCGCTTTGGATCTCGAACCACTTCGAGGTTAATTGCCGCGGTCAGCACCTGGGCCTCAGCGGCTTGCGTCTCGCCAGCTCCCTCGCCCAACCCGAGACTTTCGAGCAGACGCGTAAACCCGAGTCGCTGGTAGAGCGCACGCAAGACTTCCAGATCCGGTGCGGCGATTGCGAGAGCGTCGAACTCGATTCCCAGATCTACGTCGTCGCGCAGGGTCGACAACTCCTTTGAAAGCACCGCGAGATCGGCGTGTTCAATCAACCCTTCGCGCGCACGCTTGCCCGTCACCTCTTCGGCATGGGCGAGAAGGTTTTCCAGGGTGCCCCATTCTCCTATGAGCTTCGCCGCCCCTTTCACGCCGATTCCCTTTACACCGGGAATGTTGTCGCTGGGGTCTCCGACCAGCGCGCGCAGGTCGAGCATCTGATCCGGGGGCACGCCAAACTTTTCGGCTACTTCGGCTGGGCCGAAGCGGCGATCTTTGATGCCATCGACCAACTCGACTCGCTCGCTGCACAACTGCATCAAGTCCTTGTCCGTAGAGATGATCGAAATCGACACATCTTCTGGTGCGCAGCGAACCAGGGTGGCGATGACATCGTCCGCCTCGAAGCCCGGCACTTCGATGCGCGGGATCTGAAACGCATCGATCAGCTCGCAAACCAACGGGAACTGGACGATCAGATCCTCTGGCGTCGCATCGCGGTTGGCCTTGTATTCGGGATACATCTCGTTGCGAAACGAGCCCCCCTTCGGATCCATCGCAACTACGATGAAATCGGGCGCTTCCTCTCGGATGAGCTTGTTCAGGATGTTCGCAAAGCCGAGGACGGCGTTGCTGGGCGTGCCGTCCGGCGCGCGCAATCCCGGGATGCCGAAGAAGGCGCGAAAAATCGCGTTGGCTCCGTCGATCACCACGAGCCGTCGCTGCTTCTTGGACGCAGACTTTTGCGTTGCGGTTTTGCTCTTGCCTTTGGCTACCACGGCGCACCTCGCCTCGTGCTGCGTATGGCTTTCATCTCAGAAAGTGCTCGCGAACGAGACTAGCAGCCCACTCGCCAGAATTTGTCGCTCGCGGCGAGAGGAGACTGTAGGGTTCGCAACGTGAATCTCGACCCAAACCCACCGAGGACGACCCAGCGCGACGGACCGCGGTATCGACCCGTGGCCCTGTTGGGCCTGCTCTATTTCGCATTGCTATTTTTGGGTTTTGGCTTGCTGCTGGTCGTACCTGAACTCGTTCAGGTGTTCGAAGAAATCGCGCCAGGTCCGGAACAACAGGCCGCCGCACAGCAGGCCGTGCACGAGGTTTTCCGACCTCGCTTGCCAATCGCCCTGGTAATGGCATTGGCTGCCACGGCGGTCGGCACGCACTTCAAACTACTGCCTGGATTTCGCGGTTAGTTCTCGGTTTGTGAAGGTCTTGAAGGAAATCGTGGAGCCGCGCTCAGGCCGCAACCTTGGTGATGATGTACCGCTCGATATCCCCGACCGTCTGCATGGCTTCGGCATCTTCGTCTGAAATCTCGATATCGAAGGCTTCTTCGATCGCCATGACGAGCTCGACCACATCCAGCGAGTCGGCACCAAGGTCTTCCAGAATATTGGCTTCCGACTTCATTTCAGCGGGATCGATCCCGAGTTGATCCGACATCAATCCGCGTACGCGTTCGACCAATCCATCACCCATGGCTCTCACCTCCCCATATTGACAGAGCGTCATTCTCATCGATCGGACAGGGCATAGCAACAAAATGCCGCCATCACCCGGACCTAGTCAGGATGCGTCTTCTTTGACTCGCGAAATCCCTAGCAACATCAAGTCGATTGCGTCGCGAAAGACCTCACGCAGGGGGCGTCCCCGCAGTTCCTTGTGAAGGGCCGAAGAGTAATCGGACTGGATTAGAGCGTTTGACATCGTCCAGAATATGTACGCGACCTCCCATGTGTCACAGGGAGCGATATCTCCCTCTTCGACACCGCGATCGAGCACTTCCTTGACTATGGAGAGACATCCCTCCCAGAGGTTGGAGACTTCACGCAGGGCAGCGTCTGGCAGGCCACCGATCAGCGATTGATTGTCGACCGCCCAAAAGATCTGGAAGTATTCGGTGTTCGCCGTCCAGTGTTCGATGTAGAAGTCGCCGAGGCTTCGCAGGGTCTCGCGAGCCGGACCGCCGTTTTCCGCAACTTCTCTCATCTTGGCTACGAATCGCATTCCATTTTCGGCCAACACGGCGACGTAGAGATCGGCCTTGCTTTCGAAGTATCGATAGAGGGTTCCCTTTGCCACGCCGGCTCGGGTTGCGACCTCGTCGAGGTTGGCCAGCATGAAACCGTCGCGAAAAAAGACGTCGCGTGCTGCGTCGAGTATCCGTCGACGCGACTGCATTTTCTTTTCTTCTCTCGAGCTTCGTTCTACGTACTCTTTGGGGTCACGTGTCATTTTCTTGGGTCCAGTTTCGCTAAGACCGGCCGCGGGGGGCATAGTCGGACTAGCCAATATCATCACTCCCTTCGTATCGACAGGCTTCAAAGAGAGCCGTCTGAATGTAGCGCTCACCAAAATCAGCAATTACTGTCACGATCAATTTCTTTTCATTACCCGGCCGTTTCGCATATTCGATTGCGGCGGTTACGTTGGCACCCGAGGAGATGCCGCACAAAATCCCCTCTTCCTGCGCCATGCGCAGGGCCATTGAGATGGCGGCTTCGTTTGAAACAGTGATCACGCCGCTCAGCAGGCTCGTGTCCATCACCTCGGGAATGAAACCCGCGCCAATTCCCTGAATCTTGTGTGGTCCGGGAGCACCGCCAGAAAGCACTGGGCTGGCTTCGGGTTCGACTGCGATCGACTCGAAGGACGCCTTCCGCTTCTTGAGTACCTGCGCAACGCCGGTAATCGTGCCGCCTGTTCCCACTCCTGCAACCAGGGCATCGATCTTGCCGTCGGTGTCCGCCCAGAGTTCTTCCGCAGTCGTTCGTCGGTGGATCTCGACGTTGGCGGGGTTGCGAAACTGCTGGGGAACGAATGAATCCTCAATTTCGTCGGCAATCTGGTTTGCCCGTTCGACCGCGCCGTTCATTCCCTTGGCGCCTTCGGTCAGAACCAGTTTCGCGCCAAAGGCACGCAAGGTGACCCGGCGCTCAGGACTCATGGTGTCGGGCATGGTGAGAATGCAGTCGTAACCCTTGACCGCCGCGACCATTGCGAGGGCAATACCGGTGTTTCCGCTGGTCGGCTCGACGATCACCGTCTTGCCCGGCGTGATGACGCCCTCTTTCTCAGCGGCCTCGATCATCGCCAGCCCGATGCGGTCCTTGACGCTGTTGCTCGGGTTCGCGGATTCGAGCTTCACGAAAATTTCGGCCGTGGCTCCGTCGGTCACCCGATTCAGGCGCACCAGGGGCGTGTTTCCGATCAGCTCGGTGACGTCGCGATAGCTACCCAATTTGAGCACCTCTTCTCAAAATTCGTCGGTTCCCGATTCGGTCCGCGGCCACTGCGCTAGCTGCGCTTCAGGGCCGGAGGCTGTCCCGTCATCCTGGTGTTAAGGGTAACCCTCAGTGACTATCCACACCTAGCTCTATTTGCAGCGGACCGAAGACTTCTTCGAGCAATACCGTGGCATAAGTGCCGCTAACTAGGGTGAAGTCGAGCTTAGCCGCCCCGTCACCCGCGCAGAACGCCAACTCAAGTGGGCGCGCGCGCAGCGCTCTGCGGGCCCCTCGCAGCGAAAGTCCACGAGGCGGCCTTAGATTTGCCGGATCAGGAATTCCGTAGGCCATCAGGGCATCCCTCTCTCGTTCTGCGGGCGCCCCAAGGGGTCTGGACACTTTGGTCCCAAAGATTGGCCCAGTTGGGCTGATTTCGAAGCTCCGGGCGCGTTCATTTTCCGTGGCCACGTCTTCGACGCAGAAGGAACCACCCGATTCGTGTTTGATGGCGAGGTCGCCGACTTCGAACTGATCCAGTGGCAGCGGCCGAGATTCGAGGACGTGATTGAACACGAGAGATTGAAGCGCCGAGACCAGAAACCGCGCCTGCTTGCGCTCTCTCGGCCGCGCTTTTCCCTGCAGGACGGCTAGCCCGCGCTTGGCGTTGTCTCCGTCGCGTCCGAATCGCTGGGCGCCAAAACGATTGGGAAAACCCGTGACCGCGAACGTCTCGATCTTGCCCTGCGCCCGCTTGATCTGTTCGTCCGTCAGATCGCGCACCCAGATCGAGAAGCGGTTTCCCTTCAGATGTCCGGTTCGCAATTTGTTCTGATGCCGAATGGCTTCGAGCACTTGCGCACCGGAGACTTCGAACTCGCTGGCGCGATCGGGGTCGAGATCGGGAACTGAAAACCATTGACGCGTGAGCGCGACCCGATCCTTTCGCCCGGCGCAACCAATGTCGCGACGCTTGACCCCAAACACCCGGGCGAGGTCGCCGATGACTTCTTCGGTTGTGCGCATGCGTTTTTCGATGCGCAAGAAGGTGTGGGGTCCGCTGCCCTGGGCTTCGTACAGCGGGATCTCGTCGACAACGAAATCCTCGGGGCTGGATTTGATCGTGGGCAATGCCATCAGGGTCTGGCGGTTCGGGTCGCCACGGCAGACACCGGCGCAAAGGAACGACGATGAACGGGGCTGGCGCCCAGGCGCTGTAGCGCTTCGAGATGCAAGGCGGTTCCGTACCCCATGTGACGCGCAAAGCCGTATCCCGGATAGCGCGTGTCCAGTTCCCGCATCAAGTGGTCCCGGTGGACCTTTGCAACGATCGACGCGGCCGCGACGGATCCATCGATCGCATCGCCGTGAATCAGTGCCTGCTGCTCGTAGGTTGGCGATTCGCCCGGAACCCCGGGAATCGTGCGGGCGTCGACCAGACAATAGTCGGGTGCGGGGTCGAGCCCTGCGACCGCACGCCGCATGGCTTCGAGGGACGCCTGGAAGATGTTCAAATGATCGATCTCCTGATGCGATACTTCGCCAATCGAGATTGCCACGGCTTGTTGCCGAATCGCGAGGTCGAGTTTCTCCCGTGCAGCGCGGCTGAGCTTCTTTGAATCGTTGATGCCGGGCAGTTCGACGTCGTTGGGAAGAATCACCGCGGCCGCAACCACTGGACCTGCCAGCGGTCCAACCCCGACCTCGTCGACCCCGGCAATCCTCTGCCACCCGGCTTCGAACAGCGAGTGCCGCAGAGCGAACAGGCGAGCAACTCGATCGCGCTCGTCTTTTGCGGCCGCGAGGCGTCGCACCACGCTCTTTACCAGGCTCTGCGCTCCCTGCCTTGGATCATCCGTCAGCGCATCGGCAAACTTCTGCAGCTCGTTTTCCGCCTCCAGCGCGACGATCCCGCGCAAGCGTCGTCGCAACGCGTCGAGAGACTGCGCTTTCAGGGGAGTCGATTCGTCTGATGGAATTGTCATTTCTCCGGCGGATCTTCTGGCTCTGGCTTTTTACTTGGCTCCGGCAGATCATCTATCGAAGTCACTCTCGGCGAATCCGTACTGCCCCGCAACCCCAGGGTTCGTTCGAGTGCGCGCAGGCGCTTCAACATATCGGGAAGCCGCTTGAGCGCCGCCATGGCGCGGTGCCATTGTCGATTTTCCATCTGGGGCGTGCCGTAAACCCGCGCGTGATCGGCCACGTCCTTGTGCAGGCCCGCTCGCGCGCCCAGGAAGGCCCGCGTCCCGATCTCGAGGTGTCCCGCAACACCGACCTGGGCCATCACGATCGTCCCGCGACCGATCTGGACGCCGCCGCTGAACCCCGACTGGGCAGCCACGATCACATCGGGAGCAAACCTGCAGCCGTGCGCGACCTGAATGAGATTGTCGAGCTTCACACGATCGTCAAGCAAAGTCTCGGTAAGGGCCGCGCGGTCGATCGTGGTATTGGCACCGACCTCGACGTCGTCGCCAATGACGACACAACCGATCTGCGGAACCTTGTGCAGGACACCGGTTTCGTCGGGTACGTAGCCAAAGCCATCTCCGCCGATCACGACACCCGGTTGAAGAATCACGCGGGCCCCCAGCACCGAGCCCTCGCGAATCACCACGCCCGCGTGAATCGTACAACTCTCTCCGAGCACAACATCGGGGTAGAGGGTCGCGTTGGGATATACAACGCAGCGCGCACCGATGCGACTGCGCGGGCCAATGCTCACTCCGGGTCCGATGCTGGCGCTTTCGGCAACTTCGGCGCTCTCGGCGACGAACGCACCGGGATCCACTCCGGCGGGCGGGCGCGGCGCGGGACAAATCTTTTCGATCGCTTTGGCAAAGTCGAGCAGGGGATTGTTCGAAAAGATTGCGGCCTTCGCGCCGGGATCGAAACCATCGGAAAGGATGACAGCCCCAGCCGAGCAGGCGTCGAGGCCCGCGACATGTGAGGCGTCCCGCACGTAGACGAGATCGCTCGGCCCCGCACTCTCGAGTGAGCCGACTCCGCAGATCTTGAAATGTGGGTCTCCTGTAAACCGGCAACCGAGAGTTTCGGCCAGGTCTTGGAGACGGACTTCCGGCACGGCGCGCCGACTACCGCGCGAGTAGAACGGCGACCGGAGAGGTGCGAGCCACCGCCGCGGCGTTGCTCCCGGTGAAGAAATCGGTAATTCGGTTGCGCCCGAATGCACCCATGATGATCAATCCCGCACCCGCATCACGCGCTGCGTCGACCAGCTTGACGTCCGGGCGGCCCAAGGTCGAAGAAGTCTCGCGGATCGGATTCGCGAGCCCGACTACGAGCTTTCGCACTTCCTCAAAGCGAGTGATTGCGCGCCCCTTGTCCTTGGAATCGACAAACACATGAACCTGTTCGCCGAGGCCATTGGCGAGGAACACGGTCAGCTTGGCGGCGAGCCTGGACCCGGGTGATCCGTCGAAGCCCAATACGATGGGTCCCGAGAGTGTTGCTCCCGACGGGACAATCAGCACGGGCTTGGTGGTCTTGCGGGTAACTGCCTCGGCGGTCGACCCAAACAAACCGCCGCGCACTGCCTCGGTACGACTGTCGCGACCCAAGACGGTGAGGCTCGAGGCGAGAGAGCGTTCGACGATGCGATCGTCGGCAGTGCCCTGCACGACATCACAGCTGACATTGAGACCCGCGTTCCGGGCGCGCTCGTTGAACCGGCGCAGGACGGCGTCGGCGCGGGCGCGATGATAAGCGGCGAGTTCAGTCTCGGGGAATGCTGGGAGACTCAGACCTTCGCTTGCCGGCGGTCGAACGAGTCGATCTTCGATCACCGTCATTGCGGTAAGGCTCGCGCTGAGCTTTGAAGCCAGCGTGATGGCGCATCCCTCGGCGGCCTGGGCACACTGCGATCCGTCAGACGCGACCAAGATTGTTTCGATCATATTCAGCTCCCTACAATTTCGCCGAACCCGGATGTGATTGGCGATCCGACCGGATGTCTTCCCTGACCTCCCCCGAAAACATTCCCTGAGGGAAGAAATTTTCCCCGCGCGGGTGCCCGGGGGGCAGATCGGGAGAATACGGCACCCCCGAGGGACACGCAAACCTCACGACCCAGGGGAGACAGGTCGTTGGCCCATGTGCCGATTCGGGCTGCCGGACTGGAAAGCGTTGGATGTTAAGATTTTTGTGCTCGATCTCCCCGCTGGATCCTGTCGCCAATTTTTTGAAGATCACTGCTGGAGCGCCAACCGAAGATGACTCCCACGGCTGAGCATGAACCGACGCGTGAAGCGCTGAAGACTCGAGGGCTTTGGGGCTGGCTCAGCGTGGTCGTCAATTTTGGTTATACGGTGTTCGGCTATTACGGTTTCGCGCCGCCCCCCGGAGGCATGCCCACCGACTGGTGGCATGGGCGAACCTACATCCTGGATTTTGAGAGTATGGGCGGGTACGTCGACAACCCGCTCATGGGCGCCTTCCTATTCGCCCTGCCCGCGATCGGCGTCTGTCTCGCGACGTTTCTCAGCAGCAGGTCGGCGATCGCCCGCATGCTTTCACTTTCACTCGCGCTGACTTCGACACTTTTCGCGGTTGCGGGCTACGCCGCGGCTTCTCCGTGGGAACTATTCAGTTGGCGATTTACAGCGGTGCTGGCCTTGACTGGCCTGTCGCTTGCCGCCGCCGTGGTCGCACCCCTGCTGGTAGCAAGTTGGCTTCGGCTTTCGTCGCGAGCGCGCTGCATTGTCTATCTCCCAATCTTTTTTTGCACGATGGCCGCGGTGCGGGGTGCCACCGGGACCAGTGAACACCTGATGTTCATGATTTCGCCGTGGCCGTTGTTCACGACAATGTGTCTCGATGACTGCGTTCTCGTCGTCGCCGGATTCTTGTTTTCCGTAGCACTCGGGGTGGTGTCCGTGGCTCGTCGAAAAGTCGACATCGCGGCCGTGGTGGGAGTTCTGGCCGCGCTCTGGGTGCCTGGTTTCTGGGTCGCGCGAGCCTGTACATCGATCGGACTGCCGGAATTGGCGATTGGAACCGCCGGGCCGTCCGCTTTGCTCGCGGCGGCTTTGATCGCCGCCTGCTCGATCGATCGGCAAAGCCGCAAGCGAAGAGAAACCGCGCTGAACCGCGGCTTTCACCTGGGGCTCGGGGCGACCTTGGTCTTTGTTCCGGTGTTCGCCGGTCATTCTCTGGCGGCGGGAGACTACGCGGTCAATCGCTTCGTGCGCGCGCCCCAGGTCATTCACGCCCTGCAGCAGCACATCATGGCCGAGGAGTTCTACCCCGAGACCCTCGACGATCTGGTCAAAGCCGGATACCTCTCGGAGTCGCCCAGACCGCGCATCGGATTCGGTTTTCTCGAGAAAATCGGTCTCGCCGACGAGGTCAAGTATCGCTACAACGAGTATGGAAGCAGCTTCATCCTCGAATTTGACTCGAACTACTGGGTTCAGTGCGCCTATAGTGGAAACTACTACTTCGATGACGAAGCTGAAGAACTCCAGGAAGATGCTCCCGACTGGACCTGCCTGAACAAGACTCCGATGCTCTTTGACGCTGGTGTTGAATCCGAAGATGAATACGAAAACAAAAGTGGGTACGAAGACGAATAAATAGGAGGCTGGATCCCATGGCGATGGACGCGCTCACGACTGCGTTCAGCTTGAAAGAACGTGCCGAACGCGTCCGCCGCATCAGCCTCACCTTCGGCAAAGTCTACCTGGGCATCAAGACCAACCAATGGATCGCCAAGTACATCGATCCCCCCAACATGTCGAAGCGTTGGTCGCATCATCACCAAGTATCGGCTCGCGCGATCTACCAGACTGCAATTGATCTGCAGGGCCTCATCCTCAAGGGTTGTCAGTTCATCGGCTCGCGAGCGGACGTCGTTCCCGTCGAGTACGTAGAACAACTCTCGAAACTTCAAGATCGCGTCCCTCATCGCTCCTTTCGCGTCGTGCGCGATACGGTCGAAGAAGAACTCGGAGTCCAGCTTCACGAGATCTTCAGCGAGTTTTCCGAGGTGCCCGTCGCCGCCGCCTCCCTGGCCCAGGTGCACGAAGCTCGCCTGCTGAGTGGAGAACGCGTCGCAGTCAAGGTTCAGTACCCCGAGATTGCAGCCACCGTGAGTTCAGATCTCGCCAACCTGCGCGCTCTGATCGGAGCCGTAGGCCTGATCGAACAAGAACTCGATCTCCTGCCGCTACTCAACGAACTCGGAACCCATGTGCCAAAGGAACTCGACTTTCTCAACGAAGCCCAGAACGCCCACCGAATCGCGGGCTTCTTCGAAAATTCCCCCAACGTCGCAGTTCCGTTCATCTACGAAGCCTTCAGCACCAAAAAAGTCCTCGTCATGGAGTTCATCGACGGAATCAAAATCGGCGACCGCCAGGGCATGGTCGATGCGGGAATCGACCCCGCCGAAGTCATGCAGATCATCGGCGCAGCCTACGCCGAACAAATACTGCGCCGCGGTTTTTTTCACGCCGACCCCCACCCCGGAAACCTGCTCGTGCGCAGGCGCACCGATGGGATCGGGGCCGAGATCGTCTTTCTCGACTTCGGGCTCGCCAAAGAATTGCCTCCGTCTTTTCGCGCCGGAATCACGGACTTCACGACTGCGATTTTCAAGAACGACGCAGGCGCAATGGCAGAAGCACTGATTGCGGTCGGGTTCGAGACCCGGGACGGGGACTCGGACTCGCTGCGAGAGATCTCGAAGGTCGTGCTGGAAAGCGCAATCGAGGTGCGGGACGCCGACGATTCAAGCCCGCCCGAGGTGCGCCGGTATGGGAGGAAGATCGTAAAACTCGTGCGAGAGAACCCGATCGTGCAGATGCCCAACCATGTTTACTTGCTGGGGCGGGTTCTCGGTTTGTTGTCGGGACTGGCGAAGACCTTGGGGGTACGGACGAACCTGATGCGGATGATGTTGCCGTTCCTGGTTGGGCGGAAGTGACCTAGAGTCTGCGCGGTAGAAGGCGCAGGCTCCTAGGCCTCGCCCGACTCCTCGTCATCCCGCACGAACGTCACGAACGCCATGGCGGGTCGCTTCGAAGAGTCTCTCATCGCAAACTGAATCGTGTCAAATGTCCACCCCTTGGCGGTCCACGAGTTGAGCGTTTTCTCGATGTCTTCCGCAGAGACCATGCTGAGTTCTACGACCTTGTACACCACTGCCACAGTTGGCTCCTAAAAAAACAAAACTGTCTACGTTCAAGACTTCAGCTTTGCCGCCATGTCGGCGGCGGCGTAGGTGAGGATCCAGTCGGCTCCCGCTCGCTTGATCGAGATCAACGCCTCTTCCATGGCCCGGTCTCCGTCGATCCAGCCACGTTCGGCCGCGGCGTGGATCATCGCGTATTCCCCGGAAACATGATACGCGGCCAGGGGCACGTCGAACTCTCTACGGGCGTCTGCAAGGATGTCCAGATAGGGCAGCGCGGGCTTGACCATCAAGACGTCTGCACCCTCTTCGAGATCTAGTCGCATCTCGCGCAGTGCTTCGCGGCGGTTCGGCGGATCCATCTGGTAGGAACGTCGATCGCCAAACTGGGGGGTGGATTCGGCTGCATCGCGGAACGGGCCGTAGTAGGCGCTCGAGAACTTGGCCGCGTAGGCGAGGATGATGGTGTCCTCGAATTCATTATCGTCCAGGCGCTGACGGATTGCGGCAACGCGGCCGTCCATCATGTCCGAAGGTGCAACGATGTCCGCCCCGGCGCGCGCGTGGGAGAGTGCGGTACTGGCCAGGCGTTCCAACGAGGGATCGTTCAATACCGTTTCATCTTCGATCAAACCACAGTGACCGTGGTCTGTGTACTCGCACAGACACACGTCGGTCATGATGCACAGCTCGGGCACGGAGCGTTTGACCTCGGAGACTGCACGTTGGACGACTCCGTCAGGTGCATCGGCACCGCTGCCAATGGCGTCCTTGGTGTCGGGAATACCGAAGAAGATTACGGCTGGGACACCGAGATCGAAGACGCGCTTTGCTTCATCGACGACCTGATCGACCGAGTATCGAAACACCCCGGGCATCGACGACACTTCTTCCCGCACCCCGCCGCCCTCGACGACAAAGAGGGGCAACACGAGATTGTCCCGGGAAAGCCGGGTTTCGCGAGACATCCGCCGCAGGGTTTCGGTTCGGCGCAAGCGCCGCATACGATTTTTGGGAAAACTCATGACTTCATCTCCACTATCCCGAACTACCCCGAGTTTGCGCCACATATTCTGCCAGCGCCGCAACCAACTCGCTGCCGCCAGGTCGCGCGGGAATTACCTGCGCTACCGCGCCCTGTTGCTCGAGGGCCTGACTCGTGGTCTTTCCCACCGCCGCAATCAACAGACCCTTCGCAGCCGTTTTGGCCGATTCGTCGAGCAGCGCGAAGAAGTTAACCACGGCCGAGGGGCTCGCAAAAGTCAGTACATCGAGGTCGCCCGAGAGTATCGCCCGGCGCAGCGCTGCGGCATCGACGTCCGCCGCAATGTTGCGATACGCCTCGACGACATCCACCTCGGCGCCGGCCTCTCGCAGCGTGTCGGGAACCACGTTGCGACCGATGTCCGATCGGGGCAGCAGAAAACGACGACCCGAGGGCGGCAGAATCGCGATCAGTTCGCGCAGGAAAGATTCGGAGTCTCCGCGGCCCGACCCGGTCAAATGAACAGGCAGTCCCGCTTCCAGGGCGGCCCGGGCCGACTGCGGACCCACACATAGAACCTGAGCACGCAGAGCCGAAAATGCTGCGGCCCGCCCCAACTCTCTCGCGCGCGCGGCAAAGAACCGCACCGCGTTGGCGCTGGTAAAAAGTAGCCCGTCGTAGCGATCGAGTTGAGACAGAGCGAGATCGAGCGCGCTCGTATCTTCGGTCGGCACGAGTTCGATCATCGGAATCAAGACGGGTTCTGCACCCGCCGCCCTCAGTGCACTGCTCATCTCTCCGGCCTGGGCATGGGTGCGGGTGACGAGCACGCGCTTGCCGAACAATGGCGTTCGCTCCCACCAGGCGAGTTGGCTGCGCAGCTTGACCACGTCGCCGATTACAATGACAGCCGGTGCTGTGAGTCCCGCTTCGGCGACCCGGGTAGCGAGTTCGGACAATGGGGCAACGACAACACGTTGTGTTGCCAGGGTGCCGTTCATGACCACCGCGGACGGAGTCGCAGGAGAGCGGCCGCCTTCGATGATGCGCTCGATCAACTGCGGAAGCTTTTGCATTCCCATCAAGATCACGAGGGTATCGACCGCGCTTCCCAACTCTTGCCAGCGCGTCATCTCCGCCGAGGGCACGGGATCTTTGTGTCCGGTCACCACGGCAAACGATGCCGCATGGCGGCGATCGGTCACGGGAATGCCCGCATACGCGAGCGCGCCGATGGGCGAACTCACCCCGGGCACCACCTCGCATGGGATTCCGTTTTCAGCGCAGACGCTCGCCTCTTCTCCGCCGCGACCAAACACGAAGGGATCTCCGCCCTTCAGCCGCACGACCGACTGTCCGAGCTTTGCGCGTTCGACGATCAAGGCGTTGATGTCCGCCTGGCTTCGCGTCGGCAGGTCGTGGCCGCGCTTGCCGACGTTGATCCGCTCGGCGCGCTCGGGCGCCAGATAGAGAAGCTCTTCAGTGGCAAGCTCGTCGAACAGCACGACGTCGGCCGAGGCCAGCGCCGCAGCGCCGCGAACCGTGATCAAATCGGGATCCCCGGGACCCGCACCGACCAGGGTCACTCGCCCTTCCCCAGGGCTGGTTTGTTTCTTGACTGCCATCAGGAATTCACCGAGTGCTCTGCAGTTCGCGGAGAATCTCGGCCCCCCCTCCTTCGAGGACCGCTTCCGCAACCCGGCGACCCGCCGCCGCCGCTTCGGACGACGCCACCTCTTCTTCGGCGCGAACGATCCGCTTGCCGTCCAAACTCGCGACGAGTCCCCGCAACCAGACGCGTCCTTCGCCGCGCTCGACCAGATGAACGGCCATCGGAACCGTGCAATCGCCCTCGATTCGCAAAAGAAAGCTCCGTTCCCCGGCAACGGACAATGCCGCGCTGGGTTCGTCAAGCCGGGCGATCAACTGCGCCACCGCGTCGTCTTTGCGGGTTTCGAGTGCGAGCGTTCCCTGGCAGACCGCGGGAAGCATGACTTCGCAGCTGATGCGCTCGCAAATCAAGTCATCCATGCCGAGCCGTTCGAGACCCGCGCAAGCGAGGATGACCGCGTCGAGATTTTCGCTTTCCAGTTTTGCGACCCGGGTTGGAACGTTTCCTCGCAGGGGAACAATCTCGAGATCGGGTCGATGCGCCAACAGCAGCGCAGCACGGCGCGTACTCCCGGTACCCACCCGTGCGTTTTTTCGCAGGCTTTCCAGGGTGAGAGTGCGGTCCCGCGAAACCAGCGCATCCCGGGGATCCACACGCTCGGGAAACGCAGTCAATACGAGCCCGGGTTCGAGTTGCGCGGGCAGATCCTTTGCGCTGTGGACGGCGACGTCCGCGCGACCGTCGAGCAGCGCCTCTTCAATTTCCTTGACGAACAGACCCTTTCCCCCGATTTCGGCCAGGGGAACATCCAAGATCTTGTCGCCTTGCGTCTTGATCACCAGCAACTCGGTCTCGTGGTCGAGTTCTTTCTGAATGCGGTCCGCGACAAAACGGGCCTGGGCCAGCGCCAGTTCGCTGCCCCGGGTGGCGATCCGAATCACGCTCATCGGTCTTCCCCGTCTTCATCGAGCGCAGGGTCAAACGAACTGTCGTCCTCAGCGACTTCCGTCGCACCACTGGTACCGGCTTCTGCTGACGCCGCTTCTGCCAGGCGAGTGCGCTCCATCTCTTGACGCAGGGCATCGTCGGCTGCGGCGCCGGGAGCTGCGTCGTCGTCCAGCGCAAACAGGACGCGCGCTACTTCGAGAGATTCGACACCCAGTCCACCTTCGGCTTCGTTGCGCAAGTGGGAAAGGGGTGCGTGCAGGAGCTTGTTCACGATCGCGCGGGTAAGGGCTTCAACCCCCTGGCGCTGTTGTTCGTCGAGTCGCAGTCGTCCGGCCATGCGCTCCATTTCGCCGGTGCGAATCTGCTCCGCTCGCGCGCGCAAGTGACGAATGGTCGGCACCGCCCTCAAGGCCGCCATCCAGCTATCGAACTGAAGCTGTTCCTGGCGAACGATGGCTTCCCCTTGATCCGACTCTCGGCGACGTTCTCCCGCATTGGCATCGGCGACGCTCTGGAGATCGTCCATGTCGTAGACGTAGGCGTTGTCCAGGGATTCGATCCGCGGATCGACGTTGCGCGGCACACCCATGTCGATGAAGAAGACAGGACGACTCCGGCGAGCATCGAGGGCACGTTTGACCATTGAATAGCCGAGGAGCGGTTGGTCTCCACCAACACAACAGAGCACGACGTCCGCTTCGGGCAAGAGCGACTCTATCTCATCGAGCCGATGGGGAGTCGCAGAAAACCGAGCGGCGAGTTCCTCCGCATTGGCGAGTGTGCGGTTGGCAACCCGAATCTCGCGCAAGCCTTCACGCTGCAGTGCAATCAGGGAAAGCTCGATCATCTCGCCTGCACCCAGCAGCAACGCGCTCTTGTCCCCCAGGTTCTCGAAGATCTGCCGAGCCAGATCGACCGCGACCCGGGCCACCGACACCGGGCGTTGGGCAATCCGCGTTTCGTTCTTGACCCGCTTCGCAGTCGCGAAGGCGCGCTGAAAGAGCCGGGAGAGTACAGGGCCACAGACTTCGTTCTCAACCGCGAGACGGTACGCGTCCTTCATCTGGCCGAGGATCTGCGGTTCGCCAACCACCATGGAATCGAGGGAGGACGCCACCCGAAATACGTGTTGGACCGCGTCGCGATCCCGGTGTTCATAGGTGAAATCGTCGAGGGACGCTCCCGTGACACCTGCGCTGTCGCCGACTAGATCGGTGCGAAAGAATCGATGCACTCGAAGTACTGCATCTTCGATTTGCCGAGTCGTCACCACGAGATCGACCCGGTTGCAGGTCGATACCAGGACCGCTTCTTCGATCTCCTCGCACATTACGAGTTTGCGCAGCGCGGGACCCGGGTCCTCCGCGGCGTAGCGCTCGCGAACCTCGAGGGGCGCGGTGCGGTGATTCATGCCGATCAGCAGGATCTTCAACTCATGACTCCCACGCCCATGACCCCGAACAACAGGAAGGCGAAACCCGCCAGGGCACTCGCCGCAGCTTGTCGCGCACCTTGTCTACCCGCATAGCGCGCCGCGACCAGACCGGCATAGATGGTCCACGAGATTACCATCCAGGCTTCGTGGGTGGTCCCCATCCAAGCCATGCCCCGGGTCTCGTGCAGCCAGATCATGCCCGTCAAGATTCCGAGGGTCAGTAGCGCAAAGCCCACCGCGGTGGTGACGACGTTGACTCGGTCGAGCGCTTCCAGGGAGGGCAGCGGAATGCTCGCGGCCACGGGTGGCTTTGCTTTGAGTCTTCGGTGTTCCAGCAGAAAGAAGAGACCCGCCAGGCCGGCAATTCCCAGCAACGCGATGCCCCCGCTGGCCAACAAGACATGAATATGCGGCCAGGTGCCGGTCTCGCTGACGTCGATCGGAACGCCACCCCCGGCCTTCCAACCGAGCGACGCGACAAAGACACCGAGAAACGCCAGTGGACCCACCACCGCAGCAAGTCCCGGCAACCGAACCTTTAAACTGAGCAGCACGGCGAAGACCACGGTCATCCAGGCACTCGAAGCCAGCACCACGGACAGCGACGTGATTGGAGGCGAATCCGCGACTCGATGTAGCGTGGCGAAGGCGGCGGTCTGCACCGCCGCTCCGAACACGAGTCCCCAGACCGCACCTCGACTCATGCGCGGCGCAGGCAATACGACACCCACCAAGGCCCCGATCCCCGCTGCGAGATAAATCGCGGCCGCGAGTTGCTGAAACTCAACCACCAGCTGTCTCCGTGTACTTAGTGTACTTGGTGTACTTGGTTTAGACACGATCTGGAAATTCGCCAAGTCCGTACATCGGCAATTTCAGGCGAAAGATCAGCGGTTCAGTATAGGATTGGATGGCCGGATCCGCCGGGAGGGGAATCCCTCAATCGCGCTTGCGCAGTTTGGCCATGCGCTCCATTTGGGCAGCGACCTTGGCCGAGTCGTTGACCATCTCGAAGACCCGAAACGCGGGCTCACCGAACAGCACGAAGCGAATCTCTTCGAGGGAGGTCTCACCGGCCAGGTGAAGCCTGGCCTCTTCGAGGGAAACTTCGGCGCAACGCTGCACCGCGAAACCTCCAATACCGGTCCCGATGGCCGGAATCGCAATCGTGCGAAGCCCCTTCTCGGCGGCGAGCACCAGGGATGCACGCAGCGCATCTCGAACATTCGCTTCCTCGGCAGCACCTCCCGGCGTCATGCCCGCCGCGTGCACGACGTATCGCGCCTTGAGATTACCCGCGCTGGTTACCACCGCAGTGCCGACTTCGATCGGTCCGATCTCGTCGCACTCTTGCTGGATCGTCGGGCCGCCCTTTTCCCGAATGACTCCGGCGACTCCGGTACCGAGAAGCAACTCACTGTTCGCTGCGTTGACGATCGCGTCGACATCCTGATCACTGATGTCGCCCTCCACCAAGTTGATACGGCCCAAGGATCTCCCCTTCTCTGTGCCCTCACGATAGGAGCCTGCGCGGCAGAAGGCGCGGACTCCTAGCCCTTCATTTCTCAGCGTTTGCGGCCACGTCCAGATTTCCGGGAACCGCGAGCCGAAGACTTTTCGTGCGCCTCGATCACCCCGGCCGACATCAGCGGAACCATGATCTCGTGTTGTCCCACCAGCGAGTAGCCCTTGCCCCCCAGTCGCGTGGGCCTTTCGACGATGTTCACCTGGGGCCGATAGTGTCGAATGAAATCGAGATTCACGGCGGTGATGCGCCGAACCGGATTGCCGAGATTGCGCGCCAGTGAAAGCGCTTTCAAAAACACTTCCGGCAAGATCACCGCGGAACCCACGTTGAACACCACCCCGCCCTCGAGTCCCGCCACCACCGAAGACAATTTTTCAAAGTCGCGAAAGCTCGTCTCCCCCAGCGCGGCACCGTCGGCGCTGGGGTGCATGTGATGGATATCGCTCCCCACTGCGATGTGGACCGTGGCTGGAATGCCGAGGCGAACCGCAGCCGCGAGAACAGACCGGTCTTTGTAGCGATATTTACCCTCGAGAATCTCGCGACCGATGCTCTCTCCCATGCCCAGGCCTTCGCCCGCACCCCGGTTGATCGCGCCGTTGAGCTGCTCTCCGGTTTCTCGGGCCATGCCGAAGCTGCCGTCGTCCAGCGCCTCGCCGACTTCCTCGCTGGTGCGTCCCATCAGCGCAATTTCGAGATCGTGCACGCTCCCCGCCCCGTTCATGAAGATTGCCGAGATGGCACCGCGCTCCATCAGGTCGACGACGACGGGCGCGAGTCCCACTTTGATCAGATGTGCGCCGAAGCCCCAGAGGACGCTTCGGTCACCCGTCCAGGCCTTGTCCCAGGCTCCCACGACTTCGCGCAAATCTTTTGCGCCGAGGATATCGGGCAACCCCTTCAGGAACTGCGAGAACGAAGTCCCCGCCTCGTATGGCGTCGCCTCGTCCCGGAGCGTGACCTTGCTGTGTCGGCTCCGCGCGGGAATTGTCTGGACCTTTGCACGATCGATCGCGCGCAGTTTTCGGTTCACGACTTTGAGGTTTTCCGAAACACGCCGCGTATTTTCTGCACTCGCTCTTCGGCTTGCGCCATGGAGTCGCTACCTCGCAATGCTGTCTCGCGTAATCGAGATCACCTTGGGGGGAAAGATACCGAGTCGAAGGAATGCGGGCTATAACCTCAACGCCCAGCGAGACGATCATTTCGAGGAGACGATCCCATGGCAACCATCACCGATGCAACTGACGCGACTTTTCAGGCTGAGGTTCTCGATTCGGATATTCCGGTGATTGTCGACTTTTGGGCCGAATGGTGCGGACCCTGCAAGCAGATCGCTCCGGTGCTCAAGGAGCTCGCCGAGCAATACGAAGGACGGATCAAGATCGTCAAGGTCGACATAGACAATTCGCCGGGCACCCCGGGTCAGTACGGAGTCCGCGCGGTGCCGACGGTCCTCGCCTTTCAGGGCGGCCAGGTCGTACAACAAATCCAAGGCGCCCGGCCGAAGAGCGACTTTGTCGAGATGGCTGAGAAGCTCGTCTAGCAGCCCGCTAGACATCCCCGACACCGGGCTACGGTTCATCAAAAATGCGAATCGGCCAGCCGCGTCGGGTTGCGGTGAGGTAGAGCATCGGGTCGGGATTGGTTGCGACCGGATGACCGACCAGGTCGAGCACCGGCAGGTCAGTGATCGAATCCGTATAGAACCAACTGCGGGCGAGATCGATCTGGTGGCGTTCGATGAAACCCTGAAGCCAATAGATCTTCCCCTCCTCCATGCAGACCGGTTCGACACAACGGCCGGTCAAGATACCGTCGAAGGTTTCGAGTTCGGTACACAGCACGTGCTTGACCGAGAGCGATTCCGCCAGCGGTTCGACCAGGAAGCGGACCGAACCAGAAACGATCGCCACGACGTGGCCCTTGTCCAGATGCTCGGCGATCAGGCGCGCGGCTTCGGGATAGATTTTTGGGGCCATGTATTTTTCGAACAAGGCGCGCCCGTCCTCGAGCAACTCGCTCTCGGGTTGTCCCTCGAGACCGCGCAGCATCTGGACGGTCCAGGCCTGAATGTCCAGGGTCCCGAGCTTGTACTGCAAAAACGCACCCGCGCCCCGCACGAGATCCCAAACAGTAATTTCGCCGCGCTCCCAGCTATGGCGCAAGAAGATCGATCCCGAGTTCTCCGAAATGATCGTCTTGTCCATGTCGAAGAATGCAGCGATTTGACCGCGACTCAAAATAGATACCGGCGCATGGAAATGTTCAGCAACAAGCCCAGCGAAATGAAGGCTGAAAGCATGGCCGACCCACCATAGGAAAACAGCGGCAGCGGCACGCCGATGACGGGGGCGAGCCCGAGCACCATCGCGATATTGATCGCGGCCGGCCAGAAGAGCGTCCCCACCAGGCCCACTGCGAGCATGGCGCCAAACTGGTCCTTCGAACTGGATGCGATCCACAGCCCCCACAACAACATCGACAAGAACAGCGAAAGCATCAGAATGCTGCCGACGAAACCCCACTCCTCGGCGAGCACTGAAAAGATAAAGTCCGTGTGCTGGGTGGGGAGGAAGCGCAGTTGAGTCTGGGTGCCCTCCATCCATCCCCGGCCAAACATGCCACCTGCACCGATCGCGATTCGCGACTGCATCGCCTGGTAGCCCGAAGCGAGGGGGTCGCGTTCGGGGTCCAGAAAATCGAGAATCCGCTGCTGTTGATATGGCCTCAGGCCATAGGCCCAAAGCGCGGTGAGCGCCCCGACCCCGGCCGCCGCAATGCCGACCCAGGCACGCAAAGAAATGCGCACGAAAGGCAGGAACGTCATCGCCACCAACAGGGTCAGCAACGCGACCCCCATGTCCTTTTGCGCAATGATCAGCCCCACGGGCGGTGCCGCGATCAAGACCGGGCGTATCAACTGACGTAACCCTGCGTTGGCCTCGGGGGGATTGCGGTGGAAGTGGCGCGCCAGCACGAGCACCAGCGTGATTTTTGCCAACTCCGAAGGCTGCATGCGTCCCTCGAACAACCACGCGCGTGCGCCGCGGGTTTCGGGCGCGATCACCAGCGTGGCGACCAGCAGGAGCAGGCTGCCGATGTAGAGCAGGAAGGCGAAGCGTTCGAAGTGTCGATAATCGATCATCAAGATGATGACCATCACGACACTGCACAGTCCGACGACCATGCCCTGGCGGCGCACGATGTCGGAGGTGCCGCCTTCGACGCCAGAGTTGGTCGCCGACGTGAGATTGACGAACGCAAACACGATCAGGATCGCCGCAATCGAAAAGAACACCCAGTCGAAGTACTGCAGCGATCGGCGATCAATATTCATTGCCGCCCTTCCTGCGCATGACCTTGTGGATGCCCTTGTAGACGCTCCTGCACAAGCACGACCTGAGTCGGCTCTGGGGCAGGCTCCCGGGGATGTTTTTCGAAATAGCGCGCGAGCACCTTTTGAACGATCGGCGCGGCCACGGTCCCACCGCCTTTACCCGCGTGCTCGACCAGGGCCACAACGACGATCTCCGGCTCCATGGCCGGAGCAAACGCCACAAACAATGCGTGGTCGCGATAGCCAATGGGGATTTCCTCGGGTTCCAGGTTCTTGACGAGATCGAGGCTCACCACCTGGGTCGTACCGCTCTTGCCCGCAACGATAATCCCGGGCACGCGAGCCCTTCCACCGGTTCCCCGTTCGCCTTCGACCACGGCGATCAAAGCATCTCGCACCACTTCGATGATCTCCCGCGAAACCGGCACCCGAGACCGCTCTTCGGGGATCATGATCTTGAGCACCTCCCGGTCCCAGGTCTCGAAGCGTTTGACGAGTTGTGGGCGGAGCACGCGTCCCCCGTTGGCGATGGCCGCATACGCCACCGCGAGCTGAATTGGAGTAACGAGGTTGTAGCCCTGCCCGATCGCGGCCGAGACCGTCTCGCCCTTGATCCACTCCTCACCCTTGACGCGCCGCTTCCATTCCATGGTGGGAATCAAGCCAGCCTTCTCGGCGGCGAGATTGATGCCCGTGGCCCTGCCAAAACCAAAACCCTTGGCGTAATGCGCCATGCGATCAATTCCGAGGCGGACCCCCAGATTATAGAAGTACACATCACACGATTCCTTGAGCGCCTGCTCCATGGCCACGTCTCCGTGACCTCCTCGCTTCCAACAGCGATAGACCCGCCGCCCCATGCGGTAGTAACCGGGACAGAAGATCTCCTCCTCCTGGGTGATCTCCTCCTCCGCCAGTCCAGCCGCCGCAATCACGGCCTTGTAGGTCGAACCGGGAGAATATTCGCCGGACACCGCCCGGTTTCGCAGCGGCTTCCAGGGATCGGAGATCAGTTGATCCCAGGTTTTCGAATCGATACCGCCAGCGAACGAGTTCGGGTCGTAGGAGGGTAGTGAAACTAAAGCCAAGATTTCGCCGTTGCTCGGGTCGATCGCGACGAGTGCCCCCATGTGGTCCGGCACTTCGGGATCGGAGGAGCGAAAAGCTTCCTCTGCAACGCGCTGCAGATCCAGGTCGAGGGTCAACACCACGCGGCCGCCGGGGATTGGCTTGATCTCGTCGAGCAATTCGATCTCACGGCCCGCCACGTCCACGACCAGGTTGCGGCCACCGGCGTGACCGCGCAGATGGGCCTCGAGCTCGGCTTCGAGACCGAACTGTCCCACGATTTCCCCCGCGATGTAATCGCTAAACTGTGGCAGGGCGAGCTGTCGCGTCCCCACTTCACCAATGGTTCCCAACAAATGAGCCGCGAGATCGTCTTCGACGTAATGACGCCTCGGACCGATGTTGGTCACGACCCCGGGCAGTGCGTAGCGGTGTGATTCGACCTGGGCGAAGCGCTCGTAACCGAGATCGCCGCGCAACACGACAGGTTGGAAGCGTCGGCGCCCGGTGGGGTGGCCCACCCGTTTCGAGATCTCCCCCGGCGCCTCACCCAGAATCTGACTCAGCGCGCGGAACGTGCGATCGCCGCGGTGGAGTTCGTTGGGGATGATCTGCACGCGATACGCTGGCCGGGTGGAGGCCAGAATACGGCCCTCGCGATCCACGATATCTCCGCGCGGCGCTTCCAGACGGACGGTTCGCACGAAGTTCTGTTCGGAACGACTCCGAAGCTGCGCCCCATCGACAATTTGCAGCTGGAACAGCCGCAGCGAGAAAGTGAAGAAGGTCAGAATCAGCACCGCAGCGATCACGCCAAGACTTCCCGAATTTTCCTGGGACCCGCCCCCGGAGAGCCGGCCATCGCCATAGCCGGAACTCATGAGGTGGGCCTCCTGGCTTCGATTTCGAGGCCGCGCGGACTGGCTTCACCGTCCGCCCACTCGCAGACTCGGAGCACAAGCGCGGATACGAGCGGCGCACAAACGGCGTTGACGAACGTATGTGGGAACAATCCCCCGATCCCCGTCCATCGGAAGCCGTTTGAGTCGGCGCCGAAGAATCGCATCAAGACAAACAGCCCCAGGGCGTAAAAAATTGTCATACCGCCCGCAAACAAAGCCAGTGCCACCCCACTTCGCAGGTCCATCCGCTGACGCGAGATTGCGGTCGCCGCATAAATGAGAACGCGCATCAATGCGTGTCCACCGAAGATCGAACTCGAAAGCATGTCCGCCGTAAAGCCGAGTACCGAGGCGATGAACAATCCACTCGTCACATCTCGCCAGTGAAGGCCGATTGCGATCACCACCAACAAGCCAAGGTCTGGGCAGAGTTGACGTGGAATGACCATGGACAGGCCGCTCTGAATTCCGAGTGCGATCAAACCGACCACCAACACGGAGAGCAGGCGCTTCATCGAACTTCTCCGCTGGGCCTGGCTGCCACGGCCCTCATGACGCAGGACTTGGCGGGTCGGGACCGGCGGCAACTGCAGCGGCGGACTCCGTACCCGACTTGTTGCCCGATTCGTCGTCACTCGGGGCCGGGTCGTCGTCTTCTTCGTCCCCGGTGAGCGCAGTGGAAGTTCCGTAAAGCAGTTCCATCGTCGGACCCTGATGGAACATCACAAACACTTGCTCGAGACGTTCGAAGTCGACCGCAGGGGTGAGGATTGCGACCTGGATCAGATCACTTCCGCGATCGCGAATCTCGCTCACCGAACCGATGCGCAGCCCTTTGGGATAGACCGCATCGAGACCCGACGTGAGCACAATATCGCCGGGAAGAATGTCACCCTCTCGGGCCACGAATTCGAACTCGAGTTTTCCGGCACCAGTACCGTGCACAACGCCCCGGGTGCGGCTGCGCTGCACGACGCCGTCGACCGCGCTCTGTCGGTCGAGCAACAACATGACCTTGGCCACATGGCTCGATGCCGCAGTGACTAGGCCCGCCACTCCGTTGTTGGTGATGATCGGATTGCCCGCGTTGACGCCGTCGTTGCGTCCGCGGTCGACCACCACCGTGCGAAACCAGAGCGAGATGTCGAGACCCACGACTTGTGCCGGCAGCATGGGGATTTCGAAATCTCCGCGCATGGCGGCAATCCGCTGCAGATGCCCGCTCGCTACCAGGGCTTCTTGATACTGAAGACTGATCTCTTCGAGTTCAGCGACCCGCTCGAGCAGGCGTTCGTTCTCGATGCCGACGTCGATCAGGTTCATGTACCGGCCCCACACGTTGCGAACCGCGGTCGCAGGAACAGAAACCAGCTGCTGCACGGGCGCCACGACCTCGAGCACCAGTTCCCGCCACCACGGGAGTTTCTGATCTGGGTTCTGGGTGTCGCCCACCATCGCGACCGCTGCGATGAGCAGCAGGCCGACAAACGCGATGGGTGCGCTGAAGCGCTTCAGGAACTCGAGCATGTTCCCCCGCTGCGACAGTCAAGATCGCAAATAAACCAACAACTCCAGCGAAGTGCAGCCGACTGCGGCGCGACACTCCGCACCGGTGCAAGGCGAAATTGGGCTCAGAAGCGAATCGAAACTTCCTTGAGCAAACGCGGCTCGTCGAGACAGCGACCGGTCCCCATCACGACAGCGGTCAGCGGATTTTCGGCCAGCATGACCGGCAGACCGGTGACTTCTCGCAACAGGACGTCCAAATTCGACAGCAACGACCCACCGCCAACGAGCACAATTCCCTTGTCGACAATATCTGCCGAGAGTTCTGGGGGAGTTCTCTCGAGCGCCATCTTCACGCTTTCGACGATCGCATTGATCGGCTCGGCGAGTGCCTCACGAATCTCTTCCGACTTGATCTCGAGAGTCTTGGGGATACCCTGCACGAGATCGCGCCCCTTGACTTCCATCGATTTGATTTCATCGGTGGGATACGCGGTGCCGATCGTGATCTTGATCAGTTCCGCCGTCCGCTCACCGATCAGCAGGTTGTACTTGCGCTTGACGAAGTTGATGATGGCTTCGTCCATCTTGTCGCCACCTACCCGGGTCGAGTTTGAGTAGACAACACCCGAAAGTGAAATCACCGCGACCTCGGTCGTACCTCCGCCGATGTCGATGATCATGTTGCCCGAAGGCTCAGTGATCGGAAGACCCGCGCCGATCGAAGCCGCCATGGGCTCTTCGATCAGGTAGACCTCCCGCGCGCCGGCGAGCATGGCGCTCTCTTTTACCGCCCGCTTTTCAACCTCGGTAATCCCCGACGGAACCGCGATCACGATCCGCGGGCGCACCAGGCGCTTGCGATCGTGCACCCGGGCGATGAAGTAACGAAGCATGGCTTCGGTGATTTCGAAGTCGGCGATGACGCCGTCTTTGATGGGACGAATTGCGATGATGTTTCCGGGGGTACGGCCCAACATTTCCTTGGCCCGGATACCGACGGCGCGGACTTTGTCCGGACCGCGACTATCTTTGCAGATGGCCACAACGCTCGGTTCGGAAACGACGATCCCGCGACCCTTGACGTAGACGAGTGTGTTGGCGGTTCCCAGGTCGATGGCGAGGTCGCTCGAGAACAAACCCAAAATTCTGTCGAAAATCATATTGCTTTCCCTCTCGCCTGGTTCTGTCAGACTTGCATCTTCACTGCGTTGCGTAGCGCTTTACCTGCCAGAAATTTTCAGTTCTTTCTCACTCGAACTCCAGCTGAAACGACGATGGCCGCCAACGGAAGTGTCGGCTGCTCACGGGCCGCACCACAGGCATAGTCCACACCTAAGTCCTCGAATTTGCGGAAGTTTGAATGTGTCGCGTCCCGTGTCCGCACGATACCAACCGACCCGAACGTCCACAAGCGCCGAAGCGCGGGCACCGGCCGGCTTGCCCGATGCGAAGTGCATAACTACTCTCCGGCGCCTCCTCGGCGAACCATTTGCCCGCTCACACGATCCCTGATCCGATTGGCGTTGAATTGGCTGTAAAACCACGTGTCGGATCGGGTAGGAACGAATTTTTTCGCAGTCGATTCGGAAGGAGATCTCGTGCTCAAACTAATTCGCAAGAGTCAGCGCTGGCTCACGGTGATATTCATTTTCGCAATCGGCATCGTGTTCGTATTCTTTCTCGGCCAGGGGGGCTCAGCGCCCGGTCCGGGTGCCTCGTCGCCCGGGGCCGATATCGTGGTCGAACTCGACGACACGCAGATCCAGCTCGCCGACTACCTGCGCGTTCGCGCTGAGCAGGAAGAGCAGATCAAGGAGTCTCTCGGGGCAGAATACGACGCAAAGACACTCTCCGCGTACCTCGACGCCCAAGCCTTGAACTCGATCGTCAGCAAGGTGGTGCTGGCCCAGTCCGCACGCGACCTGGGCCTGGTCGCGAGCCCCGATGAGGTCAAGGATCTGCTGCGCCACGATCCAAGCCTGCGCGATGCCGATGGACGATTCGATCAGGCGAATTTCGACGCCAACGTGAAATGGAACTACGGCAGCCAGGCTGCCTTCATGAGCACCGTGCAACGAGACCTGTTACGACAGAAATTGTTCGAGTTGTTGATTGGACAGGTCCAGATCGGCGATGCCGAGGCTCTGAGCGCGGTGGAATTCAGGACCGAGGAGGTGCGGATCGCGTTTGTCGCAGTCTCAGCGGAGACGCTCCCAGAGTCCCAGCGGGCCGGAGATGACGCGGTGACGCGCTACCTCGAAGACAATCGAGAGTCGCTTCAGGACGAGTACGACGCGGAGAACAGTCGCTTCAGTACCCCCGAACAACTGATGATGCGACACATCCTGCTGCGGCCCGCAGACGCAGGCGGAGACACTGCGGCTGCAGACAATCGCATGCGCGCCGAGCAGGTCCTCGAGCGACTCGCCGCGGGCGAGAAGTTTGGCGATCTGGCCCGAGAGCTTTCAGACGATTCGAGTTCCAGAAACGATGGGGGCAAGCTCGGAGCGATCAGTCGGGGCGACGTCGCAGCCAACCTCGAAGCCGTGGCTTTTGATCTCGCATTGGAAACGCCGAGTGAGATCATCGAAGGAAGAGATGGACTGCACATCGTTTGGGTCGACGAAAAGATCGAAGCGAGCAAGCTCGACTTTGACGAAGCGGGCATGACCCTCGCGGCAGCAGGAGCCGCCGCGGAAGCGGCGACCCGGCTCGCACAAGAACTCTCCGACGCAGTCGCTGGAGGGCAGAGCCTCGAATATGCAGCGCGCAATGCGGGATTGACCCTCGAACGGACCGGCCTGTTCACGCGGAGACGCGACGGTTTCATCCCCGGGCTCCCGAGGCCCTCACTCGAACTCCTCGCCACGGCGTTTGCCCTCACCCTCGAGGCGCCGAGTTCAAAGCAGATCTTTTACGTGGGAGATAAACACGTCCTGATCCAATTGCTCGAACGCCAGAAGCCCGACACGGCAACGCTTGCTGTCGCCGTCACGGTGGCCAAGGAAGCACTTTCGGATCAACGCGCGAACGATTTGCTCCAGGCCTGGATCGACGATCGCCGAGACGAATTCCAAAACCAGCAGCGACTGCTGGTCCGGGCGGCCTTGATCGTAGATCGCTGAGCCGTCCGTGCGCTCAGGTGCGCTCAGTAAAAAGAATCTGAACGGTGTCGAATCAGTTCCATGAACTCGGAACGGGTCTTCGAATCGGTTTTGAATCTACCGCGCATGGAACTCGTGGTCGCGATCGAGTTCTGTTTTTCAACGCCGCGCATCACCATGCACAAGTGTTTGGCTTCGACCACCACCGCGACACCTTTCGGGCGCAGGACTTCCTCTATGATGCTCGCCACCTGCATGGTGAACCGCTCCTGTACCTGAAGCCGTCGCGCAAACATTTCGACCAGGCGAGGGATCTTTGACAGCCCGACCACCTTGCCGTCCGGGATGTATCCCACGTGCACCCGTCCGAAAAACGGAACCATGTGGTGCTCGCACAAGCTGTAGAAGTCGATGTCCTTGACCAGCACCATCTCGTCGTAGTCCACTTCGAACAGTGCGTTGTTCAGGGTCTCCATCGGGTCCTGGGCATAGCCCTTGGTAAAGAAGCGCATGGCCGCCGCAACCCGGGCAGGGGTCTTCTGCAGACCATCGCGTTCCGGCTTTTCGCCGATTTCTGTCAGGATGGTCGTGACTGCGGCTTCGATGGGGTCGCTCATCGGGGGTCTCCAAATTCGAAAATATTGCGCGGGGTTTCGGTGAGTCGAACCCGAACCAGTCGGACCGAACCGCAGCGCGCAAAGGCGGGCGCAAGATCTTGATACACGATTTCTGCGAAGTTTTCCGTGGTTGGAACCAGCGCGTCAAACGACTCGCACTGATTCAAAAGCTTGTGGGAGTATCGATCGACAATCGTCTCGGCAAAGATGCTGTCGAAACGCTCGGGCGCGAGGATTTGACCGGTCATAGCGTCCACCGGCCCGGTGATCGTCACCTCGAACTCGTAGTTATGGCCGTGACCATTTTCGTTTGCGCATTTGCCAAAGAGTTTATCGTTCTCCAGTTCGGTGAGCAGCGGGTTCGCCAGCACGTGCGCGGCGGGCAAGCTGTAGCGGCGGGTCAATTCCAGCATTGGTTCCAGCATTGGTGTCTATCCCCGCTCAATTTACGCCACGACTTCGACGTAGAAGTTGGCGTCCTGGTAGAGGCGCAGCCGATCGAACATTCCCGCCGGCAACGCGGCAGCAATGATTTCGTGAATCACGGAAGCCAGGTTTTCTGGGGTCGGGGGCACATCCTTGAAGAACTCGGTGTCGGCGTTCAGGTCCTTGTGGTCGAAGCGCGACATCACCTCGCGCTCCAGAATGGCCTTGAGTTCGGTCAGATTGATCACCATGCCGGACTTCGCGTCCGGCTCGCCCCGCACCGTCACCTCCAGACGGTAGTTGTGGCCGTGCTGCTCGGCGTCCAGGCCAAAGAGGTCTCGATTCTGGGCGTCGCTCAGCCCGTCCGCGCAATAGCGCAGTGAGGCCGAAAACTCGATCGCACGGGTTACCCGCACCACAGCGATAACTCCTTGATTTAAAAGAGAATGAGGAGACTAGAAGTCTGCGCGGTAGAAGCCGCGCAGGCTCCCAGGATAGCGGCCGGGGATTGAGAGCGTCAAGCTTGGGTCCCAGGCTAATAGGTGCGCAGCAGGCCGCGCACGATGCCCTGGATGGTGACGCGCTCGGCGGCCACCACGATCGGCTCCATTTTCTCGTTGGCCGGAACCAGCTTGACCTGGTCCCCGTCTTTGTCTTTGAAGTGGTAGAAGCGTTTGAGGGTGGCGTCACTGCCGTCGATCAGGGCGACGACCGTCTGTCCGTTGCGCGCCTCGGAGCGTTTTTCCACGACGACGAGATCGCCGCTGCAGATCTGGTCCTCGATCATCGAATCTCCCCGCACCCGGAGTACGAAGCTCTCACCGGGTCTACCGGCCATCTCGCTGGGGACCGCCGTGGTCTCGCTATTCTCGATCGCTTCAATGGGTGTCCCCGCAGCGACTGTGCCGACCAGCGGCAACATCGTGATCCCGGCGTCTTCCGCCTGCTCTGTTCTTTCCTGGGTTCTTTCATCTGTTCTTTCATCTGTTCTTTCATCTGTTCTTTCATCTGTTCTTTCATCTGTTCTTTCATCTGTTCTTTCATGTAGAGGCACGGGCTCGACCGAGCGCGATCGATTCCACGCCTTTCGCAGCAGGCCCTTTTCCACCAGGTGCTGCACGTGCTTGTGCACGGTGGCGACGGACGAGAGCCCGAAGTGCGCGGCGATCTCTTCCAGGCTCGGGGAGTAGCCCTGTTCGTCCACGAACGAGGAAATGAAATCGAAGATTTCTCGCTGTCGTCTCGTGAGTGCCATGGTGGCCGCCCTTTCTCTTTAGTTTCGCCCCGCAGGATTCACGAAAATGAGACGAAAGTCAATGGATTGGGTGGATTTCTGGCAACACTGCCCTCAGAAGCGGGGGGTGGGGGGTCAGCTGGCGAGCTTGGTCTCGGGGGATGCCCGGTAGAAGCGGCGCAGCTCTCGGGCCAGCCCTGGGGTGTCGCCGCGTTCGGCAAAACGCCGAGCCAGCTCGCGGCAATAGCGATGGGCCCGCCGGCGCGCGACCTCGTAGCGCTCCCGAGTTTCGGCGTCCATCCAGTCGGCCCATGTGTCGATTTCGAAGCAGTCAAAGCTCAGCTGCCCGGATTCGTGACAAAAGTAGAGGAAACGGTCGATTTCGGACTGGAGCTCGAGAATCAGGGCAGAGACGGGTAAATCGTGCGTAGCGTGCCACAGCAGGCAAACCAGGTGACTGGCTTCTTCCACCAGGGTAACGGGATCATCTCGATCGCTGGGATCCAGGTAGACCCCGAGCTGCAACTCGTCGTCCTGCTCGATCACCAACACCCCAGTCCGGGGGCTCGGGCCCGCCGGAAGTTGTGCTCGAGCGAGCTGGGGGGAGATCAGAAAATCGTCTCCTGTGAGATCGATTTCGAGATCGTAGAGTTCGCTGAAAAAGCGACCCATGCGGGTGATCTCGGCGCCGGGATCGAGCGGTCGCGGCGCTCGGAAATTTCTCTTAAGTATTTGATTTTTCAATGTTTTTATCGAGTTCTAGCGGATTTATTCCAGCTGGGCCTGCTCTGTATTCATCGACCAAACCGCCAGGAAAACTGACCGCTTAGGCGCCACAGAACCCGCTCTTGGCCGCCGCAGACAGGAAAATTTTGGGCCTGCGACTTGACGCTCTCGGCGCAGCGAATAAGTTTCGCCGCCTGTTGGCAGTCGAGCGGTTCGAGTGCCAAAATCACAATCCGCCGAAACGATCGGTAAACGCGTCGTTTCGATCGGCAGGTATTAAAAGTTCACCCAAGCCCTTTCATCGCGCGGCCCAAAGCGGCCATGCGTGCGGGGCCCAGACACAAAAGAAGAGGAAAACGGACTCATGAAGATTCGTCCGCTCCAAGATCGCATTCTCGTGAAGCGCATCGACGAGGAAGACAAGTCAAAAGGCGGGATCATCATTCCCGATAGCGCCAAAGAGAAACCCCAGGAAGGAAGGGTTGTTTCAGTTGGCAGTGGCCGTGTGGCCGAGGATGGCACCGTGCGTCCCCTGGACGTAAAGAAGGGCGACAGAGTTCTGTTCGGCAAGTACGGCGGAACGGAAGTCACTGTCGGCGGTGAAGAGCACCTCATCATTCGCGAGGACGACATCCTCGGGATCATCGAGTAGTAGGAGAATCACGTAATCATGGCCAAAGAAATTAAGTTCGACCAAGACGCCCGTTCGAAGCTGCTCGCCGGCGTCGACGGGCTCGCTAACGCAGTCAAGGTGACCCTCGGCCCGAAGGGCCGCAACGTCATCATCGACAAGAGCTTCGGTTCTCCCACGGTGACGAAGGACGGTGTCACGGTCGCCAAGGAAATCGAGTTCGAAGACAAGTTCGAGAACATGGGCGCCCAGATGGTGAAGGAAGTTGCCAGCAAGACGTCCGACGTCGCCGGTGACGGAACCACGACGGCCACCGTGCTCGCACAGGCGATCTACCGCGAGGGTTCCAAGCTCGTGGTCGCCGGTATGAACCCGATGGACCTGAAGCGCGGTATCGACGCCGCAGTCATCGTTGTTTCCGAGTCGCTGACCAAGCTCAGCAAGGCCACTCGCGACACTGAGGAAATTGCGCAAGTCGGCACCATCTCGGCAAACAATGACGAGACGATCGGCGAAATCATCGCCGAGGCGATGAACAAGGTGGGACGCGAAGGCGTGATCACAGTCGAAGAGGGCAAGAGCCTCGAGACCGAGCTCGACGTGGTCGAGGGCATGCAGTTCGATCGCGGTTACCTCTCGCCCTACTTCGTGACGGATCCGGAAGCGATGGAAGTCGCTCTCGAAGAGCCCCTGATCCTTCTTCACGAGAAGAAGATCTCCAACATGAAGGATCTCCTCCCGCTGCTCGAGCAGATTGCCCGCCAGGGTCGTCCGCTGCTGATCGTGGCTGAGGACATCGACGGCGAGGCCCTGGCCACGCTGGTGGTGAACAAGATCCGTGGCACGCTGAACGTCGCCGCCGTCAAGGCGCCCGGCTTCGGTGACCGCCGCAAGGCAATGCTCCAGGACATGGCGATCCTCACGGGTGGTCAGGTCATTGCTGAAGAACTCGGCCTCAAGCTCGAGAACGTGACGGTCAAGGATCTCGGCAAAGCCAAGAGCATCATCATCGACAAGGACAACACCACCGTGATCGACGGTGGCGGGACCAAGAAGGACATCGAAGGCCGCTGCGCGGAAATTCGCGCACAGGTCGAAGAGACTTCTTCAGACTACGACCGGGAGAAGCTCAGTGAGCGTCTCGCCAAGTTGGTCGGCGGTGTTGCAGTCGTGAAGGTCGGCGCCGCAACCGAGTCGGAGATGAAGGAAAAGAAGGCTCGCGTCGAAGACGCACTGCACGCAACCCGTGCCGCCGTAGAAGAGGGCATCGTGCCCGGTGGTGGTGTGGCGTTGATTCGCGCCCAGAAGGATCTCGACAAGCTCGAACTCGAAGGTGATCAGGCTGCGGGTGTCGAGATCGTGCGCAAGGCGATTGAGATTCCTCTGCGATATATCGCCGAGAACGCCGGGGTCGAGGGCTCGATCGTCGTGGACAAAGTGAAGCGCTTGAGGGGAGCCCATGGCTTCAACGCTCTCACCGAGGAGTACGAAGACCTGCTCAAGGCTGGTGTGATTGATCCGACCAAGGTCGTTCGCATCTCGCTCCAGAATGCAGCCAGTGTTGCAGGTCTGCTTCTCACGACCGAAGCCATGATCGCTGACGCGCCCGAAGAGGGTGGCGGTGGCGGAATGGGTGGCGGAATGCCCGGCATGGGCGGCGGAATGCCCGGCATGATGTAATTCTGCTCCCAGCAGAATCACAGTGTCAATTTGAGGGCCTCGGAGCAACTGCTCCGGGGCCCTTTCTGTTGCTTGCCTTCTCGGGGTCGAACCGCCTCGCGGAAGCCGCCGGCAGCGCCTTCAAGACAAGCCTCAGTTGTGCCGAAAACGAAAGCAGTTGAGAAGGTTGGAGGCGCGACTGCTCGTGAACGAAGCCAGCAACGAATCGAACCAGGCCCGCGTCTCGCGGCGACTCGAGGCGATGGGGATCCGTGTCCGCCCACTCCCGGGTGGCCGCTGTGTGCTGGCGTCGATGCGCTCCTCCGGGCGCCCGCTCGAAACCCTCAACGGAAGCCTTCCGTTCAGCGAATTCGTCTTTTCGACAGTGGGACACGACCGGATCAAGTGCCTGCGCCCTCAGGCGTTGTTCATGCTGCCAATTGTGCGCATGACGAACTGTACCGACGCAGAGTCGCTCGAAGCCCGAATCCTCGGGGCCTGGGCCAGCTACATGCAAGAGCTTCGCAGCGCAGAAGATTGGCTTCGCGGCCTGGGGGTCGATGTCAACGCCGCGAGCAACGGAGCCATGCTCAATGTCGCCATCGCCGGGGAGTGCCAGGCGGTCAAGGTTCAAGTCAACCAACCGCGGAAGGTGATCTTGCCGAGCGACGGACCCCTGTCCGGAGTCACCCTGATGCGCCCCGAAGATCGCATCCTGGAGATCGATCCGTGTGTCGACTCTGCGGTCGACTTCGAGATCATCATCACCTCGCGCCTGGACGAGTTGTCGAGCATGGACAAACGTCTGAAAGAAGAGCAGCGGCGCAAGGCGATGTGGGATTCCGCTGACCTTACGGCAACCAACCATGAACGCGCATCCGATCGACCTCTGCGCATCTTGCTCGTCGGCCAAAGACTCGCAACCGAACGCTCCTGCATCGACTCCCTGCGCCTGCGCAAATACGAAGTCGAGATTGCGCGCAGCCTGAATGAAGCCGTCGATCTCTACAACCACATTTCGCCCGAACTGGTCATTGCAGACGTCAACCTCGGACGTTCAGATGGCATCGAGCTGATCGCTGCCCTGCGCACGGTGGTAGGGATCGAAGAAATCCCGGTGATTCTGGTAGACGATCACCGCCGCAGCAAGCGACGCGCAGCGGCGCAACAGGCGGGGGCAATCGGCTATCTCACCTATCCGATCCAAGTTGCCAAAATTTCTCAGCGACTCGAGGAGATCATCGAGCGGCCCAAACGCCGACGCTTTACGCGCTATCCCCAGCGGACCGCGGTGAAGATCCAGGGCTCGAGCGCGCATTCGACCGCAGTGACGATCGGTCGCGGTGGCATGATGATCCACACAGACGACAATTTCTCGATCAACAGTATTCACAGCTGTGATCTTGTCTTGTCCGAGCTGGGCAGGAACCTGCAGCTGGACGCCGAAGTGCTGTACCGGGTAAACGGCTCCGGTCGGCGGGGCGTTGGTTTTCGCTTTCAGTCGATGACGGCCGAGAACGAGGCCAGTTTGATCGAATACCTGCACTGCTTGCACTGATTTTGCCGCGCTAGTCGCTCGAAACCTGGCGCCCAAAGAAATCTGCGATTGCGGTGGCGATTTCGGGACCGTCGTGGTCTACCGAGACGACATGCCCCGAACGATGACCGATGTGTAGCGCCCGTTCGCTCGCGTTGACTTCAGCAAAAATTTCGCGCGCATCCCGGGGATTCGCGGTCCGATCGAGCGCTCCGTGGCCGACAAAGACCGGCGCCGTGATCTTTGGCAGCCCCTGACGCACGACCTTTTGCATTTTGATGAGCTCGTGAACGCTGGCCAGGGGAAGGGCGTCGAGAGAGGGATGACGCGCCCGGGCCTCTTCGTTCTGGATATCGGTGTTGCCCGATTTTTTGCGATGGGGCACAACGAACTTCAGTAACGGAACTGCCAACCGGATCGGCAGACTCAGTCGCAATGGAGTGCCCATGACCGCCACGGCATCGGCCAAATTTTCTGCGGCCAGCGCGAGGGTCACGAGCCCGCCCATGGACATGCCCGAGATGAACACCTGCTCGGAGTCGGCCCGCAACTTGACGAGTGCGGCGCGTGCAAGTTCGATCCATGCCCGGTAAGGCGTCTTGGCCAGTTCCTCGGCCGTGCGTTCGTGGCCGGCCATGACGGGGCCCACGCAGCGAATCCCTCGACGCACCAATGCTTCGGCGATCGGACGCATCTCGTACGGCGTGCCCGTAAGGCCGTGCAAGCACAAAACGGAGACACGCCCGTCGTAGCCTGGCGGTGTCATCTCGAATGCAGAGCGATCTACCACCGGCCCGCTGGTTTCGCTCACTCGAGCGTATCCTGGGCGGCCAGTTCGGCGGCCTGGATCACTTCTCGTAGGGCAACATCGTGCTTGCGGGCGGCGCGCTTGCAATCGTCGTATTCCGCAGACACATCCATGCGCCCGTCGCTCTTGCGAACAAATTTGACCGCGATGCGACCGTAGGGCGTGATGACTTTTTGACTGTGGCGCGGTAGCACGACCCGGTCCCATTCGACCGTGCGCACACCGAGGGTCGTGGACTCGGCCATCAAGATCTCGGCCAATTCGATCCGTTGATTTGGTCGCGCGAGCACTCGCACGAGAAAACCCGGCCGGTTCTTTTTCATCTGGATGTTCTGCAGCGACACATCGAGCGCGCCACACTTGAACAACCGCTCCATCAGATAGTCGAAGTGCTCCGGCACGAAATCGTCCAAATTGCATTCGAGGGAAACGATGCGGTCGAAGAATTTTTCGCCGGCACTGCCCAGCACCGCCCGCAATATATTGGGCATGGGACCCGGGCGATCGTTCCCCGCACCGTGACCGATCTTTTCCACGGTCATTGCGGGGAGTGGTGAGAACTCGTCGACTATGGTGCGCAAAATGGCTGCGCCGGTTGGAGTCACGGTTTCCCAGGCAACGTGGGCGGGCACGGTGGGAATGCCGCGAAGCAATTCCAGGGTGGCGGGCGCCGGCAACGGCAGCAAGCCGTGTTCGGTCTGCACGCTGCCGTGACCCAGCGCGACCGGTGACGCGGTGACGCGCTCGATGCCCAGACGTTCCAACCCAATGGCCGCACCGGTGATGTCGACGATCGCGTCCACCGCCCCTACCTCGTGAAAATGCACGTCATCCGGTGCTACGCCGTGGACTTTGCCCTCGGCCACCGCCATCGCTTCAAAGATTGCGAGCGCTCGGTTGCGAATGGGCGTTTCGAGATCGGCCTTCTTCAGCAGCGTCCGCACCTGGCGATAACTCTTGCCGTGGCTGTGCGCGTGGGGGTGAACCTGGGCGTGGGTATGGGTATGGGTATGGGTATGGGTATGGGTGTAGTCGTGTGCATGCGGGTGAGGGGCGACCAAGTTTGCCTTCTTCTTCGCTGGGGCTTTCTTCTGGCCCGGAACCAGCACCTCGACATAGCGAGCAGCGAGCGCTCCCCGCGACACGTTCCTCACGCGCAGTTTGTATTCCACGCCGAGGCCCGAGAGATCGCGGTCGAGCTGCTTGCGCGAAAGCCCGAGGTCGAGCAGTGCGCCCAGGAACATGTTCCCCGAAATACCGGAGAACAGATCGAGATGCAGAACACGACTCGATGCCGCGAGCGCCCGCTTCGACCGGCGCCTGGGCTTGGTCTTAGACGTGGTCTTAGACGCGGTCTTGGAGGTAGGCTTGGACGTAGGCCTGGACCCGGCCTTGCGACTAGAGCCGGTTGATGAGGGTCGCGACATATGCGGCACCGTATCCGTTGTCGATGTTGACCGTGGTTACATTGGAGGCACAGCTGGTCAGCATGCCCATCAAAGCAGTCACGCCGCCCAGGGCCACTCCGTAGCCCACGCTCGTCGGTACCGCGATGACCGGCTTGTCCACCAGGCCACCCACCACCGAAGGCAGCGCCCCTTCCATTCCCGCGACCACGATCAGTACGCGCGCCGAGTAGAGAAGCTCTTGCGATGCAAACAGGCGATGGATGCCCGCGACCCCGACATCTGTCAGGGTTTCGACTTTGTTTCCGAAGCGGCGGGCCACCACGGCGGCTTCGGTCGCCACCGGGAGATCGCTCGTCCCGGCACACACGATTGCGATGGTTCCCTTGCCCACAATAGGAACCTCTGCCCTGCCGAACCAGAGCAGCCGCGCGAGGGAGTCGTATTCGCCCGACGGGAATAAACCGAGCACCTCAGTCGCTACCGCTTCTTCGACCCGGGTTACGAGCACGTCCTGTTCCGCTTCGCGCAACGCGGTCACGATTTCGATAATTTGCTCCACGGTTTTTCCGGGGCCGTACACGACTTCAGGAATCCCCATGCGGAGCGAGCGCTGGGTGTCGACGCGTGCACTCGGCGTATCGACAAAGGGGAAGCTCGCGAGGGACTGCATGGCGGCATCGATTTCGACATCGCCTTGCTTTACGTCCTCTAACAACTGCCTGATGCGGTCGCGGTCCATGAAACTTCCTTCTTTACAGAAGGTTCACGGTATCAAAAGCTGATGGGGGGTGCTGGAGTGGCGTCAGCTGGGCTCGGTGGGTTCGAGGTCGGGGACCAGGACTACCATTCCGCCCAGGTTTCCTTCGTCGTCTACCAACTCGCACTCTATCCAGAGTTCGCCGGCGCTGTTGCGGAATTCTGTCACGCTTTCGAGTTGCTCGAAGGCGGAATCGAGGGCCAGCATCGGGATGGAGGGGAGTAGCCGGGCGCCGAGGGTCTCGGCAATTGCGCTGGCTACGTGTGAGGCGAGCACGTTGCCAACTTCCATCAGCGCCGATTCGACGGTCTCGGGCGGGAGATATCCCTCTTCCTGGCCGATCAGGTTTCGCACGACTGCGTCGCGCATGGAGCGTCGGAAGAGAATGGCCACGACGGCGTTCAGGCAGCCGTCGAACTCGAAGATGACTCCGGTCGTCCAGTCGCGATCTTCCCAGCCCGATGGCGTCGCTTCACCGATCACGATCTCACCCTGGCGGACGTCGATCGGCAGACCCGACAAACGAATCCGCGGCACTTTCATCTTGATCGACCGACCCGTGAGCTGGGCAAACGCCCCCGCTGCGTGACCCGCGCCGATGTTGGCGAGTTCGCTCAGTCGATCGATGTCTGTTTCTTGCAGAGCTGTCACGCGAGTTCCATTTTCTTCAGATCAGGTGATTGAGATCCAACAAAAAAACGGGAATTCCGTCTTCCAAAATCGTCATGCCCGCCAGCCCCTTCACGGGTGAAAGCAGGTCGGGAACGGGCTTGACGTAGACTTCGTGCTGACTCACAAACTTGTTGACCCGTAGGGCGACGATCTCACCACGAACGTCGGTCACCGCCAGCGGGACCGGGTCCGGATGATCCGTACTCTCGAGTTCAATACAACGCGCAAGATCCAGTACCAAGATCGGCTCATCGTCGACTAGAGTGAACGTTTCACCGCCACTCTCTTCGATCGAAGCCGCAGGAACTTCGAGGATGCGTTCGACCTTGGAGATCGGCAGGGCTACGCGCTCGCCGGAAACCTCCACCAGCAGGACACGCTGTACGGCGGCTGTAATCGGCACTTCGAGGCGAGTGGTGGTTCCCTGGCCCTGGGTTGTGAGCAGGCTCACCGCGCCGCCGAGGGCTTCGATCGTGGCCTTGACGGCATCCATGCCCACGCCGCGGCCGGAAATATCGGTGACGCTCTCTGAGGTCGAGAGCCCCGGCTTGAAGATCAGGGCCGCGATCTCTTCGTCCGGCAAGTCGTCGGCAAGATTCGAATGCAACAGGCCCGCCTCGATCGCCCGCCTGCGCACCGCGTCGAGGTTGATCCCACCACCGTCGTCGTTGACTTCGATCACGATCGAATTTTGTTCCCTGCGCGCTTCGATCACGAGGTGCCCGACTTCGGTTTTGCCGGCGCGGATCCGGTCTTCGACGCTCTCCAGCCCGTGATCGACCGCATTGCGCACGATATGCAGCAGCGGCTCGTTCAGGCGGTCGAGAATCGAGCGATCGAGTTCGAGTTCGGTGCCCAGCAGTTGTACATCCACACGCTTGCCGAGCGATTCCGCGATTTGACGCGCCACTCGGGGAAGATTTTCCATCACTCGCAGCAGCGGCGTGGTACGCAGATCGAGCACGCGCCGTTGAAGTTCATTGACCCGACGTTCGACTCGATCGAAGTGCTCGGATTGTTCAGCGCTGTGCGCGCCGTGATCGGTGGCGCCACGCAATTGGCGCGAACTCAGGATGACCTCGCCCACGGTACCGAGAAAGCGGTCCAGGGTCTCGGTCCGCACCCGCACGGTGGCCGCGGGTTTTGGCGCCTGGATGCCCGAAAGTTTGCCTGGCGACTGGGCCGGATCTTCGCATTCGTGGGGGAACTCTTCGCGATCGTTACTCGGGACGACCGGTGTCAGTTCAAGTGTTTTTTTTTTGCTCCGGACTCCGCCTCGAGGGCTGCCATTACGGCGACGAGCTCGACATCGAGTTCCGCTGCATCGGCCGGCTCGGGTTCACGCGAGGGGGCCGGGACCGGGGGAGTTTCGAGCGACTCGCTCAACAACGCGATCAAGTCGAAACGTTCTGGGGGCGTCTCTCCGGTTTCACTCACGATCGCGACCATCTGTTCGAGCCCTTCCAGGCCCCGGAACAGCACGCTCAGCGTATCGCCAGCTGGAACACAACCAGCGGTGCGAATGATTTCCATGCGATCTTCGAGGGCGTGCGACAACTCCGTGACCGATTCATAGCCAACCGAAGCGGCCATCGATTTAATGGAGTGGGCCATCCGGAATATCACATCGATGGAATCGGCCGAAGCCGTATCCTTCTCGAGATCGAGCAGCGCGCTGCCGATTTCGGAGAGATGCTCAGCCGCTTCTTCCAAGAAGAGCGCCCGGAATTTGGCCATGTCGAGAGCCACTCGTTATTCGCCCTTGCCGAGAATCTTGTCCAAGGTGGAAATCACCGCGTCGGGCTTGAACGGCTTTACGATGAAGTCCTTTGCGCCAGCCTGCAGCGCCTCCATCACCAGGGTTTCCTGACCCAGCGCACTGCACATCACCACCATGGCCTGCGGGTCTTCGGCGAGAATGCCCTTGACCGCGTCGATCCCCGACCTCTTGGGCATCACGATGTCCATCGTGACGAGGTCCGGACGCAGTTCCAGGAATTGCTCCACAGCTTCGATCCCGTTGGTCGCTTCTCCCACGACCTCGTAGCCTTCAGGCTCGATGATCTCACGGATCATCTGGCGCATGAACGAAGCGTCATCGGCGATCAGAATTCGAGCTTTCATCATTACTCCCAGTCGGCTGCACCACGTTCAGGTGGCAGCACTCTCAATGACTTCTGCCGCACGCGTCACGAGACGCCGCGGATCAATCACACTGACTACTCGGCCATCCACTGGCCGTCTTTCAATTACAACTTGGTTGTCGTGCGGTCTTCCCGGTACCCCATCGACCAATCCGGAGACAAAATCGATAGGTAATCCGAGCGAAGCGGAGGCATCCGGGCGATCTGACACCACCAGGTAGGGCTGAGCCTCTCCAGGAGCGCGGAGAGCGATTGCGGTGCCTCCGAGCAGCAGGTGAGGAGCCACCACCGGCAGCGCTTCGCCGTGCCAGTTGATGATTCCGCCCCGATCGCGCGGGACCATGGGCACACAGTTCACTCCCGTGACTTCGACGACTTCGAGGATGCCGGCGATCGGGAGCGCGTAGCTGGTGCCCGAGACGTCGAAGACCATCAGACGATCGGTGCTCAGCGCTCCAGCCATTTCGCCGCCCATTTCGCTCATGACTGAGCCTCCCAGCCGGGTCGGGCCGTCGCGGTACGGTAGAAGCTCAACAACTCGCGCAACTCTTCGGCCACGGTCAAAAGATCCTGGGAACCGTCGACGATCTTTGACACTGCACTGAGTTGGCCGCGCGCCATGCGCGAAACATCCTCTTGTGCGGAGTCGCTGCCCTCGGCACTCGTCCTGAGTTCGCTCATGGCGGTCACCATGCGCTCGGCGCTCATCACATGGGTGTCTGCGCCGTGAAAAATTTCTTCGGAGCGGGTCGCCGCTTCGCCGACCGCCATGCTGATCTGGCCGAGCGAATCCGCGATGGTGTTCACGTCTTCGCGCCCTTCGCTGATCATCTCGCTCGACTTTCGCATTTCGTCGGCCACGTCGTTGGTGTCCGATTGAATTTCGTTGATGAGCTTTGAGATCTCGTCCGCGCTGCGTCCCGCGCTTTCGGAGAGCTTGCGAATCTCGTCTGCCACGACCGAGAAGCCGCGTCCGGCTTCACCGGCGCGGGCCGCTTCGATTGACGCGTTCAGCGACAGCAAGTTGGTGCGGTGCGCGACACTGGTGATGATCTCCGTGATCTGGTGAACGTGTCGCGTCTTGGCTTCGAGATCGAAGACCATGAGACCCGTTTGTTCGACGCGTTCGAACACGGTGCGCATCTTTTCGATCGCCAACCGGGACACGTCGACACCACTGCTCGCCTTTTGATTGGCCTCGGCCGCAAAACCAAAGGCTTCCCGGGCGCGGCCGGCGTTGAGTTCAATTTCCATCGAGATCTGGCCGATCAGTTCCGTCACCCGTTGCAGCAAATCGCGTTGATGCGCGGTTCCCTCTGCGGCGGCCGCTATGGTGCTCGAAATGCCTTCGTTGCCTTCGCGGACGTGTTCAATCTCGCGATTGAGATTGTGCGCCGAGGCGGTCACGACGTCGGCGTTTTCCTGCACCCGGCCGACGAAGGTGTTGAGCTTGGCCAACATTTCATGAACGCTCTTGGCCAGGTCATCGGTTTCGTCCGGAAAAACAGCAGTGCGGCCCACCGGGAGTTCGACGGTCAAATCACCGTTGCGAATGCGGTCGGTGGCCCGGCTCAGGATTTCAAATTTTTGCCCAAGGCTTCGGGACAACACGAAGCCCAAACCGCCCCCGACTCCGAGCGCGATGAAGACCGATCCCCATTCGGGAAAGTCGAGTCCGAACGCGCGGATACCCCATGGCAATACCGCTGCCGAAGCAGCGACCAAGAGCGATCCGAAGACAAACTTGTGGGTCAAGGCGATTCTCACCTACGGCCTATCGGCCCTCCCGAGTGGCACCTTGATGGCGTATGAGATGCCGAAACTCGATCCGGCAACTGCACTACACCAACGTGCAACTTCAGAAGTGGCGATACCCCACAGCCTTCACCCGACGCGGCAATCCCGTCACGCCCCGGGACTTGGTGATGCACCCCACCTCGCTCACTCTTGCGCCCAAACGCTTGCTGAGCACGGCTTCAGTCGTCCGCTTTGCTGCGGAGGGACGCAGGGTAAACAACAGTTCGTAGTCTTCCCCGGCTCGAATCGCGGTCTGGATGGGGTCGAGTTTTCGTTTCGCACACGCAGTGAGAAAACCTCGGGGCAGCGGGATGCGGGCCGTGTCGATGGCAGCGCCAACGCCAGACGCTTGCAGCACGTGATCGAGATCCGCTTCGAATCCGTCGGAGAGATCAATGCACGCACCGGGCCGCGTCATGCGCGCCAGGGCCCTGCCGGCCGCAATGCGCGGCGTGGGGAGGTGGCGAAGCTTTCCTCCCCGCAGCTGGCTGTTGGCGAGTGCTAGCGCCGCACCACCGAGGGTGCCGGTGACGAAGATGCGGTCGCCCGGGCGGGCGGAACCGCGCAGCAGCGCGCGACCGCGCTTGACCGCACCGACTACCGTGAGCGTCAAGCAGGTTTCGCGTGCGCGACTCAAATTTCCACCGACCAGAGGGCAAGCATGGGTCTTGGCTTCGCGCAGCAAGCCGGTGAGAAAGGCGTCGATGCGGGCAATCTCGAGGGACGGCGGCGCCGCGAGCGCGAGCGTAAAGCCCACGGGTCGCGCGCCCATTGCAGCCAGATCGGAAAGGTTTACGAGAAGCGCACGGCGACCGATCGTCGCCGGGGCTTGATTGTCCCAACAAAAATGGGTGTTTTCTACAAGCGCATCGGTCGAGACCACCAGGTCTTCACCCCGGCGCGGGCGCAGGATGGCCGCATCATCTCCAATACCCACAACGATTTCGGGGGTGCCTAGACCCGCCGCGCGGGCCGCAATGCGGGAGATGAGTTCGAATTCGCCGAGTTGGCCGAGGGTGGACATCGGCCGGAGTGTAGCCTTCCGCGCGACCTGTTTAGCGTTCTTTCACCGACACCACCGGACCGTGGCTGTGGGTCACGATCGGCGGGCCCGGGTTGTCGCTGCGCCAGGTCAGGGGATGCACCAGACATACGTCGAGCACTTCGCGCATGGTCTCGACCGGAATGAACGTGATCTTGCGCTTGAGCTTGGCCGGGATCTCGTCGACTTCGGGCATGCACGACTTCGGCACGATCACATTGGTGATGCCGCTGCGAAGTGCAGCCAAGGCCTTTTCCCGCACTCCGCCCACGGGCAGCACGTGTCCGCGCAGGGTGACTTCGCCGGTCATCGCCACATCGCCGCGGATCGGGATCTTGGTCGCCAGGGACAGCAAGGTCGCGGCCATGGTCACACCAGCCGACGGACCATCTTTGGGAGTCGCACCGGCGGGAACGTGGACATGAATCTGGTTTCCGGTCAGCGCCCGCTCGTCGAGACCCAGGTCACCGAGAATCGAACGCACATAGCTGAGCGCGGTTTGCACCGACTCCTTCATGACGTCGCCGAGCTGTCCTGTGAGCAATAGCCCTTCGCCGTTGGTGAGGGCGGCTTCGATCGTCAACACTTCACCGCCGCTCTCCGTCCAGGCCAGGCCGTTTGCAACCCCGATTTCGTCCTTGCCCGACACCTTGGTGTGTCCAATTGGGGCGGGACCGAGGAAACTCTTGAGGTTGCGCTTGGTGACGTTCACAACGCCCGTATGTCCTTCGGCCGCGCGCTTGGCGATCTTCCGACACACCCGCGCGACTTGCCTTTCCAGGTTCCGCACACCGGCTTCGTGGGTGTAGCCCAGGCAGATCTCGTCTACCGCGGAGCGGGACCAGATCACGTTGGCCGGCAGCAGCCCGTGTTCGGCAACCTGGCGGGGAATCAAGAACTGGGTCGCGATGGCAGACTTCTCTTCGGGCATGTAGCCCGACAGCCGGATGATCTCCATGCGGTCGCGCAACGGCGCCGGAATGGTTTCGAGGTTGTTCGCCGTGGCGATGAAGAGCACCTTGGAAAGATCAAACGGAACGTTCAAGAAGTGATCGCTGAACTTTTCGTTCTGCTCGGAATCGAGGACTTCGAGCAATGCCGCCGAAGGGTCGCCCCTGAAATCGGCGCCGAGCTTGTCGAGTTCGTCGAGCATGAAGACCGGGTTGTTGGTCCCGGCAGTCTTCAGACCCTGAATGATGCGGCCGGGAAGCGCTCCCACGTAGGTGCGGCGATGACCGCGAATTTCGGCTTCGTCGCGAATGCCACCGAGAGACACGCGAATGAACTCTCGTCCCATGGCTCGCGCGATCGAACGTCCTAGCGAAGTCTTCCCCACTCCGGGCGGGCCCACAAAGCACAGGATCGGACCGCGGGAATCCTGGCGCAGCTTGCGCACGCCGAGGAATTCGAGGATGCGCTCCTTCACTCCGTCCAGATGCGCGTGATCGGCGTCAAGAATCTTGCGGGCGTTCTTGAGATCAAGGCGATCGGGTGACGTCGTGGACCAGGGCAGGTCCACCACCCAGTCGAGATAGTTGCGCACCACCTGGGCTTCGGGGCCGTCGGGGTGCATGCGTTCGAGCCTTCGCAGCTGGCGCAGAGACTCTTCCAGGGCTTCCGGGGGAAGCCCTGCCTCTTCGACCTTGAAGCGATACTCGTCAGATTCTTCGCCGCGCGGATCGACTTCACCCAATTCGTTTTGGATCGCCCGCAGCTGTTCACGTAAGAACGTCTCGCGCTGACCGCGAGACATCTCTTCCTTTGCCTGATACTGGATCTCGGCCTGCATGGTGGTGACTTCGAGCTCGCGACGCACCAACGCGTCGACCTTGCGCAGCCGCGCGATCGGATCCTGGACCTCGAGTACCTCCTGGGCTTCCGCCAGGCGCAAGCGCAGGTTGGACGCGACGAGATCTGCGAGCCGCCCGGGCTTGTCGATGTTCGTGGTGATCGACAACACTTCAGGAGGCAAATTCTTGAGAGGCAGAAGCTCTTCTACCCTGGTGCGAACTGCGCGCACCAGCGCTTCGCTCTCGACACTCCAGTCATTGATGTCGTCGTTGGGGATCGAAGTCACCCGGGCCCAGGTGCTCGACTCGCGATCGACGAATGCATCGATCTTGGCCTTGTTGAGCCCCTGAAGCATCACCTTCAAGCGACCGTCCGGCATGCGCAGGCTTCGCATCACCATGGCGACGGTTCCCACACTGTAGAGGTCTTCGTTGGTCGGTTCCTGGGTTTCGGGGTCTCGCTGGGCAACGAGTAGGATCAAGCGGTCGGCGGCGAGCGCATCTTGTACGGCCGCAATCGAAGACTCCCGCGCGACGAACAGCGGAATGACCATGTAGGGATAGAGAACAAATTCCCGTAACGGAAGAATGGGGAGCACTTCGTGCGACAAATTCTCGGGGGGAGATTCAATCATCAAAACGCGTTTCGACCGGGCGGCCAAGTGACTTGAGGCAGCGAGAAAGATCGATCGGAATTGGGGTGGGGGCAAAAGACTCTCGCGAACGCGGGGCGTTGGCAACTAACCGGCGAAATAAATCAAGACGCCCAGACTAACCGGCAACGACCGGTCCGAACCTCGCGACACGCGCGCTGAATCGCTTCTCGTTGTCATTACTCGAAACGAAACATAATCGCGACGAGTGTGAAAACCCTAGTCCAGGGAGATCAAACGCCCGCCCCGTACCTTCAGCAAAAAAGGTCGCTTTTGCGCATTGCCGTCGGGCGCCATATTGATCACACCCGAGGCACCGGGGAATGCCTGAGTGCGCAAGATCCCATTTCTCACGCCCTCCCGGGACTTAACACCGGCCTTCAACTGGACCATGATGAGCCGCGCAGCGTCGTAACCGTGGGCTGCGAATACATCCGCTGATTCGTTGAAGGTGTTCTTGAAGCCTTGGCTAAATTCGGACACGAAGGGAAACTGGCTCTGCTCGTGGAAGAGCGCAGAGATCACCGCGCCGCGCACGTGATTGCGACCAATCGAAAGCAGATCGGGATGGTTCCATCCGCTGGGTCCCATCAAATGGACGCTGCCGCTTTCATGAAAGGAGAGTTGCGGCGCAATCAGCACGATCTTGTCGTGGGAATCGGGAATGAAAAGCACATCGAAATCGACTTGCGGTGGAAGCGGGTCGCCTTCGGGTCCGAGGATCGCGTAGGCGATCGTGCGCACGAGCCGGGCAACGGTAGGCTCGAGCCTTCGCGCGCGACGCAAGAGCGTGCTGCGACGTTCTAGAGCGGCTTGCTCGCCCTCGGTGAGCAGGGTGTAACCGATCATGCTGCGGATAGGTTTGGCAAAGTCAGTCGCGTCCGGATCGTATCCCGAAGACGCCACCACCATGGCGTCCTGCTCCAGAACCGCCTCCCAGAAGTGGTCTCGCATGCCGCGGCCGTAGTTGTCCTTGGGATAAAGAATGGCGTAGCGCTTGGCACCGAGTTCATTGGACGCGTAGTCGATGAGCGTGCGGATTTCGTCCCGGGGCGAGGTCCGCAAGCGGAATACATAGCTGCGATTCTTGGGCACTTCTTCTCGGGATGTCAGCGCGAGCAGCGGGATCCCCAGTGCGTCGGCGATGGGCGCCGCCGCTTCGGCGGTGTCTCCGAGCAGTGGACCGATGATCGCGACCAACCCCTTTTCTGCGGCCAGCGACTCGACTGCCAGCGCCGCGGCTTCGGGAGTGCCTTCGCTGTCGCGGATCACCAGGCGAAGTATTTCCTTGCGCTCCATCACCGCGAGACTGTCACCCGCCGCTCGATTCATCTTGTTGGATGCGGGCCCTCGACTGACAGCAGGCGGAGGTTCTGGTTCGCCTTCTCGTTCGGCGGGTTCGGGGGATGGATCGAACACACTCGCGGCCAGCATGATGCCCTTCAAGCTCTCTTCGCCGTACTTTGCAAAGCGGCCGCTCAAAGGAAGCACCACCCCGATCACACCCGTCGCGTTTTTGAAATCGGGTTGGGGCATGGCGGCCACTTCAGCAAAGCTCGGCAACACGCCGTCACCGTCTACGATGCGTTCCCGCAGTTGCAGGGCGAGGGATACCTCTTCAAACAGCTCTTCGTCTTCTTTCATGAACTCGAGCGACGCGGTCCGGCGGAATTTCTTGCTCGCCTTCGAAAAGTCTCCCTGCTGCAACGCCCGGCGCGACAGCAGCAACAGCACGCGCCCGGCTGGAAGCTGGCCCCGCAAGACCCGCACCGCGCGTTCGAGATCTTCGTCCGCCATGTCGTCGACCGACGCGGCGATCTCCCGCTCGAGATCTTCGAGGCCCCCGCCGAGAACCGGAGACTCGTAGTCGGCGTTTTTCAGTTCTTCGATCACCGCGTCGCGTTCGCGCACTTGCCAACCCAGATGGTCGACCGGATCGTCGCTGAGATCTGCAAAGAGTCGGAACGCAAGCCTGCGCTCGGCCGCACTGAGCCGACCAAAGCGGACCTTGCCGAGCAAGCGCAGGGCGTCCCGGGGACGGTCGGCGCGCGCCTCCATGCCCGCCAGCAACACACGGGCGCGGTCGGCGTTCTCCGCGTTGGGGTAGTCGTTGACAATGAAATAGAGCCAGTCCATCGCCCGTTTCTCGTCCGCCGCCTGCAGCGCGAGTTCGGCCAGCCGGGCCGCGGCGTCGTCGGCCAGGGAACTCTTGCGATTTTGGTTCAAGAACTCGGTCAGCAACCGGGTGGCTTCTTCCGGGTGCTGCTTGGCAAGCTTGACCGCGGCTTGATACTGGCGCGCCTCGGCGTCGCTCGCTTCGCGCGCCCCAGGCCCCGCACACCCCACTAGAAGCAGCGGCACAATCAAGACCGCGCCCAGCCGCAGACTGTTCAGCAAGTTCGACCTCACCCCCACGACCTCCGCCCACTCCACAGAAAACCCGCCGAAAATTCGGCTTCGGAAACGTCGCACCGCCGGACGCCTCCGGCAATGGTCAGA